>JAOZPO010000030.1 GCA_029932715.1 Halobacteria archaeon
GGGATACGCGGGTTCGTGACCAAAAGCAAAAATCTTCTTTGCAGGATCAAGTAAAGCCAGATGCTCTTCTAACCACGCGAATTGGGGACCATTCCGCGGAATATTCCCACGTGTATCCTCCCTGTATTCATCCAGCACAACAATGTATAGATTATCATATTCCGCTATGTAGGTCGTGCGAAGAGAATCGTCATAAATAGTATAGTGTGTTCGGTAACGATGGATACAGATTCGAGATGTTCACCTCATCCCCCACATCCATCTCGTGATTGCCGACCACCCAATAGGTTTGTAGCCCTGACAGTTCGACATCAGTATAATTCTCCTTATTCACCAGCACATAATCCATATCACCGGGCAACACCATGAAATCGAGCCCATCCTTATTCGGCTTAATGAACTGGAGCGTCTTATTGAACTCATCGTACTGCGTTCTGCTGTCTGCACCAACCACAAAACAATCGCAGCCAGCAGGGCATGAGAACCCTACGCGATCTGCCGCAGCCGTGCCGCACATCAGCACCGCCAAAGTGCATAGCGTGGCTAATATCACTATGCTGCACCTTTTCTTCCCGATTATTCTACTGGCCTTCATCATACACTGCCCCCGTTTCCCGCCTGGCAATCCGCGCCCGCAACCGCAGCACCAGCGTAAAAAAGAATCCGTCAACGCTGCGGGTAATAGTACCTTCCCTATTTCGCGATTTGTTTCATTCACTTTTGCGTTCATGCGGGCACATAAGATGAAATGGATATATAAAACTTTCGGTGCAAAGTACCTGTTTTTGTTTTTGTGTAGCATGAGAAAAAACCACGCGAATATCGCTTCACTCATTAGTTCATGTGTAGCGTATTTGAAAGAGGGTGAATTCATAAAAGACAAAAACGTATGTAGCTTAGGCTACGCGAGTTTGCCTTTAGCAACTGTTTATGTGATTAACAACAAATCTGTGTTCCCAACACAAAAGCTACGGTAACTCTTCTTTCCTTAATTTGAGCGTGTATTGTATTTATTTGTATGATTTGTACCAGCGCTCGTATTCTTTGTGGTTCTTGAAGCAATGCAGTATGTAGGTTTTGTCTCCTTTGAGATCGTAGATTATTCTTGCCTGTTTGGTTATGTTCTCTACGTGGAAGGGTATGCCATGTTTCATGTGCTTGCGTGGGGGCATAGACTGTATCTTCTCCAGGTGTTTAAGGTATACAGTCTTCAGGTCTTGCGGCAAATTCTCCAGATCCTTTTTGGCATAATCCGAAAAAATAAGTGTCATATTTACTTTACTACTTGAGTATCTTCGTTACGTCCTCAAAAGAGTGGGTTTTGACTCTGCCCGCCTCTATTTCTTCCAGCTCAATCTGAACTGCTTTGTGTACCAGCATGAGCTCTTCTTCCTCGAGCATCCGCTCATACGCAAGAATCGCCTGCCTTATTACCTCGGTCTGGTTTCCTGCATAACCTTTCTCAATAATCCTCTTTATCGCTGCCTCGTAGGGCACGCCAAGAATAATATTCATATCATCACTCTATGTATAATAAATGAACATTGAAATATATAAATAATGTTCATTAATATAGATGGTTTCCAATAAAAACCCTTCCCTGCCTCGCGAAAAGGCACAAAGTCTAAGCAAGGATTGAAAACGTCTAAAAACTCTGTAGTCTCCGCGCTCTCGGCGGTGCTAAATTGCAGATTTTTAGAACGTGTCCCTCGGTCCCCGCAGAAGCAGCGTATGCACACCATGTGGGTCAATATGTAGAGGATGAGAGTGGAGGCTTCGGGGATGGGTGTCATGAACTCGTTGTGTTGATAGATTTTGCCCGTGCTGCCCGGGAAGCTGTTGTTGTTCTGAATCCAATTTGTTGTAGCTGCATTTGGTGTTCAATGTAATACCTTTCTGCGAGTTGTTTTCGTTGCCCACAGCCCATCCGAGATTTGAAGTTGCGTTTTCTACAGTGAAGTCAGAAATGATTACATAATTATTACCGATTGCAGAGGCATAGTCGCCAGTGGCGTTAGCAGTGCAGTTCCGGTAGCGGGATGTTAAAATTTTACCAAGACATGAACCGCCGCGGAGCGTCATGTTCATCCCCGTCACCTCAACAATTCATTTAGGATTACACTATAAAAGAAAGCTTTTCTGTCAATAGGTACACTCTTTAGCACCTCTATTCCGTCATCCCACTGTCCAGCCACTAAACTTCTCCTCTCCGTGCCTTACCAGCTCATACGAGGTGATCTAACGCTTCTACAACAAGAGAAGCGTCTAAGTTTAAAAATCAAATCATCTTCGCATTCACAATCCCATCACGACCTGGTCTGCTTGTAACTACGGCATCGCCGAGGTCAGTCTCTATAACCGCGCCCTTGGTTGTTATATTCCGCCTGACAAAGAACGTATTAGCGGTATTACTTTTCACTGTCACGATCCTCGACTTTTTCGTTATGCCGCTTTTCGGATCCGAAACATTTGCAAATTCACATCGTAACAGTCGGACTTTCACGTTTCCACCCCTTGTTCTTACCTTCTTTCTGCGTTCCGTTCCAATAACTGTATCCGTCTCCGGTCTCCCTGCCTCATACGCCTTCTTCCTCCTGTTATAGTGAAGTCTACCCCCAGTATATTTCCGCGTTGACCTGCCCTGCCATCTCATTTTATGATTCTCCTATTCATGGACCTATAAAACCACATTCCTCACACCTGTATAAGTTACTTTGCTTCCTGCATTTCGCGCATCTACCTATCTCAACCTTTCCACATTTAGGGCACGGAAAGACCGTGTAACCTTCTCCCAGCAGCTTTACCCTGCAAGACGTGCAATACTCTGTCATATTCTGCTCCCTCTCGTAATATTTTTATCCCCTTCGCTTCTTTCACCACCACCGTGGATGGCATACTATATTCACATTTACCTCCATTTATAATAATATCTGCATTTATCTCTACTTCTTCTACACGTGTGGGTGGCTTTCTGCCCGATATATTAGCACTTGTCGCGGTTATGGGTCCTGCTTCTTTTATTATACGTGTAGCGAGTTCGTTATCCGGGTACCGTATGCCAACAATCTCTGACCCTGCAGTTAAAACGTCCGGAACTATATCCTTTTTACGCAGCAATACCGTAATGGGTCCCGGCAGCAACTCGGTTAGTAGTCCTAAGTATTCCCTATCTATGTACGCAACCTCATGCAACATCTCAAACGAGGAAACAGCGAGGGAAATGGGTAGAGATATGTCTCTCTTCTTTATAATATATACTCTCCTGATCGCTTCTTCTGATAGCGCATCCGCACCCAGACCATATACCGTTTCGGTTGGATAAATCACAGTACCGCCTTCTTTTAGTATCGCTATCGCAGTTCTTATCTGGTCTTCTTCTATGTGCATTTCTCAAACTTTACGCCTCTTATCTTATATCATCTTTAACTACCTCAGCACACCTTTAACGCAGCTTTTTATTCTACTACGTCAAATCGTGCACATAATTGATAATATGAGCGTCTTTATAACCTCGCCGAGCAGGCTCCACTTCGCTCTTATAGACCTGAACGGTGATCTTGGGCGTGTAGATGGTGGGATAGGAGTGGCATTGAATGAGCCCTCGTTACTGATAGAGGTATCGGCAGTTGATAAAGAAGAAGGGAATCCAGAAGCAGTTATCCCTGTATTGGAACAGATAAGAAGCAGAATAGAACCAGCGCTAACTGCGAATTACCATGTGAAGCTATTAAAGAAATTACCATCACATGCCGGTTTGGGCTCTAAGACACAATTGTCGTTGTGTGTGGCAAAAGCGATTAGCGTGCTGGAGAACAGGAACTATAGCGCTGTGGAACTGGCAAAACTGGTAGGTAGAGGAGGCACTTCCGGTATCGGCACGGCTGCTTTTGAGAATGGTGGTTTCATCTTAGACGGTGGTCACGTATTTCGAAAGACGGAGAGCACGAAAGGAATGGAGATAAAAACGAGCTTCTTGCCTTCTTCTGCCTCTAATGTCGCTCCACCACCTGTTCTCTTTCAGCATCCGCTCCCCGAAGATTGGTTCTTTATCGTCGCGATACCTGATGTGATGCGCGGTGCGCATGGTTCTGACGAGATAGAAATTTTCAAACGGTACTGCCCGATAGAGAAGGGAGAAGTGGAGAAGATCAGCCGGATAGTTCTTATGCAGATTCTGCCTTCTGTGCTTGAAAGGGACATAAATACTTTCGCGGGCGCTTTAACTACGCTACAGGGGATAGGGTTCAAACGGATAGAGACAGAACTTCAGCATAGCCTGATAAAAGAGCTGTTTCTATTCTTCGCTGATCGTGCGTTAGGGCATGGCATGTCCTCTTTTGGTCCCGCAACGTATGCAATAGTAAGAGGCGGGAAAAGGGCAAAGGCACTCGCCGAATCTACACGCGAATTCTTTAGCGAGCGGCATGTACGCGCTCTGGTGAGTTATTCTAATGCGAATACGGGCGGTAGTGGAGTGCGTGATTAAAGTAGCCATCAAAAGTCAAATAAAGAAAGCTGCTGCTTACTTTCTATCTCCTCCTCTTCTCCCGCATCTTCTCCACTTCCTTCTGGGTTCAGCACTATAACACCGTATTTGCCACCGCCACCAGGAATAACGGATATTTTACCAGTCCTGAATGCGCTTATCGCCTCTACTACACGATCATCAAGCTCTACGCCTCTGATCTCAGCTATCGAGGTATCCAGCAGCACGTTAACTTCGGTGCCAAATTCGGCTAATAGCGAGTCCCATATCCCTGTTACCGTCTTTGAACTTGCGGACTTCTGCACTGCCAATCCTATTATCTCAGCCAGTGGTATCAGGTGCAGATAAGGAGGTCTATGCTCTGGATGTGCACCATCGCAATCCGCAAGCTCATTTACTCTATCTCGCACTCCTTTCTTTATCATGCCTCTACATTCACATCGCCATTTCCTTAGTATCGCCTCGCGTAGCGAATAATGCTTATAGCACCTTATACAGGCACTCTCGTTATACTTGCCCTCCTTCGGCGGCATGCCAATGTTGAGCACAGGTTTCATGCCTTTCCTCCTCTCTATCGCCGCTTTCAAATCTTCAAAAGTCATATCCTGCATCTGGAAACGGTTGAACTCCCTCGCCAGCCGAATGGGATACGGTGAATGTGCATCTGAATTAGTCAGAAACGTGAGATTGTGCAATTCACTTATCTTATCTGCATAAGACGTATCTGCACTCAAGCCTAACTCCACAAATGATATATATCCGCTCATGTCTCCATAACAGTCCTTCAGTGAATTGTGATATGCGTATAAAGCAGTCCATGGTGTGAACGCATGGCAAGGGCCAATAAGTGCTTCCACATCTTCTGCATCTTCCGCTATTTCCTCCCCGCTCATTCTCACTGAAGGTCTACCATCAGAATCAATATCTGTCGAATACTTCCTGAAAGACTCGTATAATTCCTCCGCCTTTGCGATAGAGGGCAATATGAGCAGGTGATGTACTCTCTTAATATCCTCTACCTCTACGGTGAGCACGAAATTAGTGCCTTCTTCCTTAAAGTAGAAAAAACCGTCTTTTTCGTGCAGTTCCCTTATCCCGGTCAGCCATTTGGGGTGTAAACAATCGCCCGTGCCAAGTAACTGTATCCCTTTCCTCGCGGCTCCCTTAGCCAGCGTGGGTAAATCCATCCGAGGTGAAGTAGCAGCCGAGTAGCTCGAGTGTATATGCAAATCGGAATTGATTATCATCAGTCCTTTCCCGTTAATACATTTAAATAGGCGATAGCGGAGGGTGGATTCGAACCACCGATCTCCGGGTTATGAGCCCGACGGGATCTCCTAACTACCCTACCCCGCTTCCACGCATCTATAATATAAATAATACAAAATGAACATAAAGTCTTTTAGCGTGACCTTCCAACGCATTTGTTTGTCTTCTTAATAGTTTACACAACCTTCCCCGGAAATGAAAGCGGGTTTAAATGAGGTATCAGTTTTTGGTAAAGAGCAATCTCGCTGCTCGTGCCGCAGCAGCACTGCCCTGTGTAACAGCAAGAGCGATGTCTTTCGGTCCTGATACACCACCTGCAATGAACACGCCTTCCCGCTCCGTATCCACAGGACCCAGTTTCTGATGCGATTCCCTAATCATACCATCCTCCGCTATTGGAATCTTCAACATCTCCGACAATTTCGCCATATCCTGTTGCGGCACAATACCAGTGCCAAGAACAGCTAAATCCACTTCTATGGTCCTTACCACGCCTTTCAACGTATCCTCTACCCTTATCTCCAGATTGCCCTCCTCAGTCTCAAGCACTTCAGAAGGTCTTCCACGTATGAATCTAACGCCTTGCTCCCTTGCATGGTTAAAAAACTCCTCATAGCCCCGAAATGGCGTTCGTATATCAATATAGAATATGTAACAAGCGACCTCTGGCATCTTCTCCTTCAATAGAATTGCATTTTTTATGTTTACCATGCAGCAAACCCCCGCAGAGCAGTACACGTTCGTCTTTATGTCTCGAGAGCCAACGCAATTGATGAATCCCACTCGCAAGGGCTCTTTACAATCAGAGGGTCTTATAACCTTACCCCCTGTTGGACCGTCAGCATTCAGAAGCCGCTCAAATTCCATCGTTGTTATTACATTGTCAAATATCCCGTAGCCATAATCGTTCCTCGGCTCGGGGTCGTAAGTAGCGGACCCGGACGCGAGAATTATCACACCCGCTTTTACCTTACTGTACCTTTTCTGCTGCGAGAAATCAATCGCATCTTGATCACAGGCATCTATACAGGCATTACACTCTGCTCCTTCCGTTCTCAAGCAATTTTCCAAATCTATTACTGCGAGTAGCGGATGAGGGAAAGGCACATATACCGCTCCCCGTGTACCAAAACCTTCGTTGAAGTCGTATGGCACTTCCACGGGACAAACATCCATACACTGTGCACATCCGGTGCATCTATCCGCATCTATGTATCTGGGCTTATGCGCTATTGTGGCTTCAAAATTGCCCGCGGATCCTTTCACTTCTTCTACTTCCGCATACGATAGTATCTCTATTTTTCCGCTACTTTCTACTTCTTCCAGCTTTGGTTCTAAGAGACTAATAGCACACTCGTTCGTAGGAAATAGCTTCTCAAAACGTGCCAGCCTACCACCAATTGATGGCTCTTTCTCTACTAAATACACGTAAAATCCCATGTCCGCGAGGTCCATCGCCGCTTGCATTCCCGCAACACCTGCACCTATGATCAGTGCATTTCTTGTCACCCTGACTTCCCCTTCACTCATTCCGCTTCAGTCTTCCTCTTCTTTAACGGCGAAGGCCCCAAATCCTTTATCTCTTTCGTAAATTCCTGCATCACATCAGCAAACCGCTGCCCCTCGGATGCTGAAATCCATTCTAACCGGAGTCTCGCAGCGCCAAGTCCCAGGTAGTCTAATGCCTTCATCGTATCTTCTATCCGTCGCTCTGCGTTCTGGTTGCCAGTGACATAATGGCATTCCCCGGGATGGCAGCCAGTAACGATGACACCGTCAGCACCGTGTTTGAACGCATCGAATATGAAAACAGGGTCTACTCTACCCGAGCACATTACCCTTAATATGCGCACTGAAGCAGGATACTGATAGCGGGATACACCCGCGAGGTCCGCACCTGCGTATGAACACCAATTACAACAAAAAGCCACTATCTTCGGCTCAAACGTTGACATATACAGTGCCCCTACTCTGGCGGTTCTTATTACTTTAAATCAGTCCTAAACTCTTTAATTTCTCCAATAAGACATTCACGGAGCTCTCACAGTCCTCTACTGTCTTTCCACCTGTTATTACCAATCGTCCTGAGCTGAATATCAGTATGGCACTCTTTGGATCCTCTATTCTATACACTAAACCCGGGAAGACCTCCGGCTCATACTCCATACCCTCAAGCTCCAGCCCGATGACAATTGCCCCAAGATTTAGCTCTTTGCCTACACTAGCAGAAGCAACGATATTCTGCACTTTAAAATCCGGGTGCTCATCCACTTCCAGCCCTATGCCTCTAAGGTCGGCGGACAGCTTATCTATCACCGTTCGTACGCCTTCTTCTGTCTTTGACCCTGTGCACACCACTTTCCCTGATCTAAAGATAAGGAAAGCGGATTTCGGATCGTGCGTCCTGTATACTAATCCGGGGAACTTCTTCTTCGTGAATACCGCCTCTTCTAATTTCGATTCAATATATCGCAGGTCTAATTCATCAGCAATCCTTGCATTCGCTACCACATTCTCTACCTTTATATCCAACTTTGCCATCCTTTTTTTCACTCCCGACTTTTTATAATAAGTAAATCATGCTTTCTACTATTGTGTGTAATAAAGTAAGGTATATAATATATTAGGTTATATCTTGCCGAGAGAAGGGGAATAGAGATGAAGAAAAGGGTGAAGAGGATAAGAGGAACAAGGACTTGCGGTGGCGGTTCCGCTAAGAAGAGGAGGGGCAAAGGCAGCAAGGGTGGTTCGGGTAGAGCAGGTGCATACGGACACCACTTTGTTTGGTCTCTGAAGCGGGGCATAACGAAGGGGAACAATAAGTGTGCTTCTTCACGCGAACATGCAACTGCTAAAATAGCGATAAACGTAGGTGAGCTGGAGAACATGCTGGACGGGCTGATAGAGAAGGGCAAAGCGGAAGAGAGAGCTGATGGTGTTTTTCTTGATACTACCCTGCTCGGCATACAAAAGGTCCTGGGCAAGGGGAAAATAACGAAGAAGTTGATGCTCAAAGCGAATGAAATATCACAAATAGCGAAGGCTAAGATAGAAAATGCAGGTGGCACGGTAGAAGCTGGAGTGTGAATTAGCTTAAATGGAAGCAATAGGTCTAAAGGGTGCATTTACACAGATTTTAAATAAGTTCCCCATGGTGGAGCGTCCGAGCTGGCACGTCCACTTCAAGTCGAAGTTAGCATGGACAATTGGCATTCTCGTGCTCTTCTTTGCACTCGGCAATGTTCCTCTCTTCGGATTAGGTCCTGATTCACTGGACATGTTCGGTCGCTGGCGTGCAATCTTCGCAGGCGAGCGGTTCTCGCTTACCGCTCTCGGTATCATGCCAATCGTTGATGCTTCTATCGTTTTACAGCTTCTGGTCGGTGCGGGAATAATACAACTGAACTTGAGCGACCCACACGACCAGGCGTTTTATCAGAACCTGCAGAAAATGCTCGTTGTTGTCTTCTCTGCTTTCATTAGTATGACTTATGTCGTGGGCTTTTATAAGCCGGACCCGGCGATAGCATCTCAGCTCGGTGTATCATTGCAGCTCATCGCGCTCATACTTTTCATTCAGGTCTTCATCGGCGGGATGCTTATATATTTCATGGATGAGGTGGTCTCAAAATGGGGTATAGGGTCAGGTATTTCGTTGTTCATCCTCGCCGGCGTTTCGCAGCAGATAATCACCGGACTCATTAACTGGGTACCAGACCAGAGCGGATTGGCAGTAGGAATAATTCCAAGATGGATACAGTTACTATGGCCCGGTTCGGCATTGCATGTAGAAACGTACGAGATATTAGAAGGAGGGATAAGTTTTCTGTTCCAGCATCACATAATTGCGCTAATATCAACCATAGCGGTCTTTTTTGTCGTTGTGTACCTTGAGAGCACTCGTTTAGAGATACCGTTGGCACATTCAATGGCACGAGGCGCTCGCGGCCGTTTTCCGATTAAGCTGTTATACGCAAGCGTACTGCCGATGATTCTTGTAAGGGCATTACAGGCGAGTATACAGGGTTTTGGCAGGTTGTTTTGGTCTAAGGGAATTACAATATTCGGAACCTACGATAAAGCGGGATCAGCAGTATCTGGTTTGGTGTATTATCTCGATCCTGTTTATAGCCCCTGGGATTGGTTTCCATCGCTCGTGCATAGCGCTTATCCAAACATTGCAGGCTGGCAAATAGCTACGAGGCTCGGTATTGACCTTACGTTTATGGTTGTAGGTGGTGCGATATTCGCGCTTTTCTGGATTAATACTACTGGCATGGGACCCAAAGATGTAGCATCACAAATACATAGCTCAGGGCTTCAAATACCAGGGCACCGGAGAGGTCCTGCAACGATAGAGCGATTGATGGAGGGTTACATACCGCGAATAGCGTTAATGGGTGGTGCTATCCTGGGTGTGCTCTGTGTTGGTGCGAATATGTTCGGCACAGTAGGGCAGGCATCAGGAACAGGGGTACTTCTGGCGGTTAGTATCGCATACCGGCTCTATGAGGATATAGCATCTGAACAGATGATGGAGATGTATCCCATGATGCGTAGATTCTTTGGTGAAGGTTGATATCGTTAACGCTTGGCATAATACTTTTACTTGGTGCTTTACTCGTAGTTGCGAGTATGCTCGGGACACTGGGTAACGTAAGCGTATTGCACCTTATCATAGCTGTGGTTGTGATTTATGGGACTTACACAGAGGTTACCTCTCCCTGATAGTGATTTTGAGAGAGGGAGAAAAACCGCTATTTATTTATGCCTTTGCCCTCTAAATTTATTATCAAATAGTGAAGAGTGGGAGAAGGAGCAAGAAAGATGGCAAAAAAGGTTGTTATTGTTGGTGGTGGCATAGCCGGGATATACGTGTTAAGGAACCTGCTTGCAAGGAAGGACGTAGTGGAAGAGGCGATGGAGTTCACGGTATTAAAGCGAGAGAAAAGTGGCTGGGTATCTACTTGCGGACTGCCTTTTGCTTTGCGTGGCTGGTATGAGATAGAAAGAACAGAGATAAACAAGCCGCAGTTCTTCCTTGACCAGGGCGTTGATTTCAGAACCGAGACAGAAGTAACGAAACTAAATTTAGAGGCGAATAGTGTGGCACTTAAAACAGGAGAGGAGCTAAAATACGATTATCTCGTTATCGCGACTGGGAGAAAGCAATTCGTAAAAGAAACGGAACTCGAAGGTGTTTACACTTTTAATGACGAAGGAGATGCGGAAAAGATAGAAGCTGCTTTGAATAAGGAAGGAGTGAAAGAAGCTTATATTCGCGGGCGTGGAATTATAGGATTGCAAGCGGCAGCCGCTTTCTCAACGCGAGGCTTGGAGATAACGGTTCATGGTGGACCACCTTCTTTGCTGCCTTCCAGCTTAGACCCTGATAT
>JAOZPO010000031.1 GCA_029932715.1 Halobacteria archaeon
AGGAAAAAGTTGACCGCAAACTCATCATTACTCCCATGCTCGACCCACGAGCAGAAGAGTTAGTAAAGACCCTGGGAATGAAAGTTTACAGCTCGTGTTATGATTGGGGTGACGAAGAACTAAAGTAGCAACAAGGAAATAAATTGTTGACATAGATAGATTAACGCAGATTGACACAGACAAGATGAAACGAGCAATGCCGTTAAAAATATGCCAGCACAGCCCAACAAAAAAAAAATCCATGCGGTACGCGAAATTGGCGCTATTTTTACCCACTTCTTTTATAGTCCTGTTATCCTGGCGGCTTTGTGGTGGAGAGTAAAAGGACTGGTTGTGACTATTTTTTTAGCTGTGCTGCTGATTCTTAGCCATCTCACGTTTCCGCGAGAGTCTGTGGACCCGGCTAATGATTTCCTTCGAATTCTTATGCTTATGGCTATCGGCCTTGTAGTTAGCGTTAAGTACGAAGAGTGCAAGGGAGGAGGAGAAAGTGAGGGAGAGTAAATAGCGATTTCGTTCTCTTGTTAATTCATCACATATTATAGCTTCTAACACCTCACTGTAACGAAAGCACTATCTGATCGTTTGAAGGAAACAGGCATGAGCAATTTAGTTATTAATGCGGAAACGCGCCTTGTTGAACAGGCTGAGGCACCTCTCTCGCTAAACTTTTTACCCTTGCTTTCAGTAACTTCAATTCGTTCGCATAAACATTCAACTTCTTTATATCCCAGGCATAGGCTATCTTATCAGATAACATCTCCGCCTTGCTTTTTGCATTATAATACCAGTTTTCTTCTATATCATCATCTATAAGCTCCTCAACAAACTCCATACATTCAGTAAAAATCAAATCCTGTTTCTGATAAAAGCGTATATCAGCCTTAACTCTATTCCTCTCTCTTAACTCCTCTTCACGCTGCCACGCTAAAAAAGCACCGTAAGCAGAGCTATACCCTCTGTGCTCTGCCAGCTCTTCTATTCTTCGTACCTCTGTTTTCAACCTCGTCAACTCTTGCTCATATCTCTCCAGCTCATTCAAATCACGATTCTGCAGTGTACGAGACAACTCATAGGTTATCATATCCACAAGCATTTTTGCAAGAGAATACCATGGTTTTTTTTTGATGTCATCACTAAGCGCCTTTACAAACTCTTCACAATCCCTGCGAAGCATACCCAGTTCGTCATAAAACAGTAGACCAGCCCAATTTTCATCCTGTAGCATTATCTCCACATTTTGCTGCTCGCTTTCCGGTATCCAGTCCAGGAAAGCCATTTCGTCCAATATCTCTCCTTTTATGTCCTTGTTATCTATCATCCATTCCAGGTGAGCCATGTCTATATCATCAAATTCATTGCGCTCTGCCTTTGATCTAATATTTCTTATCGCTGCTTCCAGACGCTTCAACTCAGCTTCATATATCACCAGCTCCGCTCTATCACGAGCATGCGTTATCTTCAGACTTATTCTACTCGCACTACTTTTTGCAAAAGATTGCCATGGTTTTCCTGCATCATTTACAAGCTCATCTATAAACGCCCCGCATGCAGCAACAAGTCTATCTCGCTTTCGGAAGAAGTGTTGCTTTTCCTTATCTCTTTCCACAGCCTTCCACTCCCTATGCCTGTTTTCCGTATGGATATATTAAAGGTGCATAAAGATTTATATTTATAGGTGATTAACACGGATTTATTTATTTATTTCTCTCTCGTTTTCTCATCCTCTTCTATTAAATCCTTTGTTCATATTATTTCGGCCAAAATTTTGTTCCACATTTCACACAAAACTTAGCAGCTTTTCTGTTCACTTCTCCGCACTGGTCGCAGTATTTTATGTCCTCTGGTGCCTTTTCTCCATTTTTCTTCGCTTCAATAGTATATTTTGAGCTTTTCACAGCAGATTCCAATTCTTTATCGCCATACAGCTTTCTTATTCGATTCTCCCTTTTTAGCGTTTCATCATAACTCAATCCCTCACGTGCTGCATATTTGTACAAAGCCATTAATTTTCTCGCTTCCATTTTCTTTAATTCGAGACGAAAATTTTCCTTTTCTTTCTCTTTCCTTCCAACTTTCGCTCTAAACTCCGTATTCTCTATCTCCTTTTCTCTTTCATCTAAAATAGCTATATCAGCTTCTAACTCCGCTCTGTCCCTTACGGCTGGCAGCTTTTCCAGCACTCGCTCTAATTCTTCAATCGTACCTTTTTCACTATATTGCGCTATCTCCCCTGAGAGCCGGATCAACAACCGTTTACATCTTTCATGGACTTTGGCTCTCAACCTGAGAAATGCCCATTTATCGTCTCGTGCACTCTTTTTTCTCTCATTCCATTCCTTCTTTAGTTCCCAATAATTCGCAGGTTGTATCTTTAGCCTCTTGCATATTTCACTAATTAATAAACCCGCTTCTATCATCTTGTACGCTTTATCCGTTATCGTCTCTTCTGTTTCCTTCCCCCCTTCTTTTACCATGAGCAAGCTTCAATCATATTTATCCTGATTTTATTACAAATAATTTTATCATTAAATTTTTAGTCGGTTATCGCGTTGTTGGTCGCGAAAACGCGTTACATTATTTGTATTCTATAAACTCCGTAGATTCATCGTATCCTTTTTCCATATCTCCCTTTGAAATAGCGACCACAGAGTCGTTGATTACGGGCGTTAGTTAGATGATAGTTTTATTTCAGTATTTTTCCCGTTTCATGATACCACATGTACAAATCTAACTCTGCCAGGTTCATGTTTAATTCTTCTGACATTTTTTTTAATGCCTTTTCTATCGCTAAATATTTCTTCTTTCCGATATTTTTGGGCTTTTTGATTAATCCAAATCTCATTAACAAATCAATTATATGAAAATCTATGATTGCAAAATCATTGAAACCAATATTTCTAAGAAAATGGCTCGCCTCTTTATACCCTATTCCCCGTATATTCACAACTAACCAGTCCCTTAGTTCTTGCTTGTCACCGTGAGACGAGACTCGCTCTTTTATTTGCTCCTTACACATTCTGGCATCTACAATATATTTCGCCCTTGTGTTTGGGTATCTATGAGATAATTCTTTTAATTTCTTCGCTAATTGCGATTCTGATAAAGTTAAGAAGTCATCATCTATCTCTTTTTGGATTCGTATACATTTTTCTGCATTGAACTTCGCAGTAAGAATGCAGAAGCAAAGTTCTTTGTAGATTTCATCGGTTGATTTATTACCATTTTCTCGGAATTCATGAATGCGTAACTTTACAAGGTCTCTAACTTCACTTCTTTTATTTATACTCCTGATGAGTTGAACTAATTTTTCCATTAATATACATCTTACATCTGTTTATAAATGAGAAAGTACAGTACAATCGTTCAACCAAACTTTAGAAAAGTTTGATGAAAAGGCACAACCTTTTTAAGGTACTATACCTTACTTTTAAGTGGAGGGGAAAGAACAAGGTGTTAGAGTTCCTGGCTATAAAAATTCTACTTCTTCTTCTGCTCTTACTTTTATCCGCATTCTTCTCTGGTTCCGAAACCGCTCTGATTGGCATAGGGAAGCTAAAAGCGAGAGCTTTGTTGAAGCGTGGTGTAAAAGGTGCGGAGATTATTGATGAGATGGTACAGAAGCCTGAAGCTGTACTCAGTACCGTGCTTATTGGTAACAATTTAGTTAACATTGCTGCATCAGTGCTTGCAGCCTCTATTGCAATAGAACTCTTTGGCAGTTACGGCCCGGCTATTGCCGTAGGGGTAATGACCTTTTTAATCCTTACATTTGCTGAGATAATGCCCAAAACTATTGCAGTTCATAACGCAGAGCGGATTTCCATTCGGGTTTCCAGGCCACTGAAGATTATAGCATTCGTTTTCCAACCTTTTGTAAAAGTGTTTTCTTTTATAACCTCTACTTTTCTACGCCCTTTCGGTATAAAACAGCAGCATAATAGCATAATAACCGAAGAGGAGGTGGAGACGCTGCTGGACATAGGCGAGGAAGAAGGAGCAATTGAAGAGGACGAGAAAGCGATGATGATTGGTGTACTAAAGCTTGACGAGATACAGGTAAATAGCCTCATGAAGCCGAAGGAAGAGATAGTTAGCCTGGAAGTCAGCCAAACGGTGGATTCCGCAGTAGACGTAATAAGGAGAACTGGCTACTCACGGATCCCTGTCTTTGAGGGGACCAAAGATAATACTATCGGCATGTTATATGCAAAGGATTTATTAATCAAGGAACATGAAGGTGTCAGTTCGCTAAGAGAAATGATAAAAGCTCCTCATTTCGTGTCTGATACGAAGCGAGTAGATGACCTCCTCGACGAGTTCCAACGTGGTAGGTTTCATATCGCTATTGTCGTGGACGAGCAAGGGAGAACGAAGGGCCTGGTTAGTTTAGAGGACCTTCTGGAAGTAATAGTGGGTAGCATATATGACGAATATGACGTAATAAAAACAAGAAGTCAAAAGAAATAAAAAAACAAACAGGTCACTCAGTCATGGGCTTTCGCCATCCACTTTACCTTCCTCCTTTTCCGCCTTAGCCGTATCATGTTCCGCTCACATTTGGAACTACAGAAATACAATACGCTTCCATCGCGTCTCACGAACATCTTCCCGGTTCCAGGCTCTATTGCCGAATCACAGAAAGAACATCTCTTCTCCATCTTCTGCTCTCTCCTTATCTATCGCTAAAATCATCTCTTCACTAATCTCCTCACTTCCCTATCTGTTCCCAACAGCACAATAACATCGCTTATTTTTACCGGACCTCTGCAATTGCGTGTTATTATTCGCCCCTTGTTATCACCGTCCAGTAGCCTGCACTTTATCTGTGTTGATTCGCCATGCATCCCGGTCCTACCTACCACTTCTATTACTTCAGCAGCTGCCCCACTATCATCAATCATGCTTTCTTTCCCCCTTGTATTATCATCTACGCATTTATCTTGCCCAATTGCTCGGTTATCTCTACAATCGCTTCTTTGGCTTTACCGGGATCAACAATGGCAGCAGAGCCGCAACCTTTCTTTATGCCACATGCAGTTCCTAAATCCTTCTGGCTCTTTACATACAGGTAAGGAATGCCTTTCTCTTCACACAGCGGTGGGATGTGCATCACTATCTCCACGGGAGTAACATCCTCACAAATAAACACCAGCTTTGCCATCCCCCTTTCTATTATCTTTGTTGTCTCATTTGTCCCTTTCTTTATGCGCCCCGTTGTTCTCGCCAAATCCAGCATCTCTAACGACTTGCTTTGCAATTCCTCTGGCACCTCAAACTTGACATACGTCTTTTTTTCTTCCTTGTTCATCCTTCATCCCCTTACAGTGTCATCTGCGCTTTTACTTTTATATTACTCACTAATGCTTTAAGCTTATAATCTTCAAACAAGATAGGTTGCACATAATCCTCAGGCACACTTAACGAAATCTCCTTCGTACGTCCATATCGCCCTTTGCTCACTATCACTGCGCTTACCAACCCTAAGACGTCCAATTCGGCAATTAAATCAGTAACGCGGCGTTGTGTTAACGGTTCCATGCTCAAATGGTTACATGACCTCCGGTACATATTATATACTTCTCCGCTGGAGAAGCGTCTCTTATTCCTTTCCTTGCGTAAAAGAAGCACACAGCTTAGCACAATTTTTGATTGCATTGGTAGCGTCTTTATCACTTCCACTATGCTGTTTGCTTCTAACCTTTCACTTGCTTGTCTTACGTGCTTCTCTATTACCGTCCGTGATTTCGTGCGCTCTGCTATTTCACCTGACACTCTCAGCAGGTCGAGAGCACGTCTTGCATCTCCATGCTCCTGTGCAGCGAGAGCAGCGCATAGTGGTATCACGCCATCGTCAAGCGTGGAGTAATTGAATGCCTTCCCCGCTCTCTCACCCAAAATATCCTGCAACTGCTCGGCATCGTAAGGCGGGAATATTATCTCTTCCTCACCCAGGGATGATTTCACCCTTTGATCTAATAGATCCGTAAAGGTCAGATCGTTTGAAATACCTATTATGCTTACTCTTGCATTATTCAACTCGCTGTTTATCCTTGAGAGATTATACAAAGCACCATCGCTTTTGGTTGCTAACCGATCTACCTCGTCCAATACCACGATTACGCATCTATTATCTATGTCTATCCCCGCCTTAAACTCTGAATACACCATATCTGTTGGCCAACCGATCAGTGGAACATTTTTATTGAATATCCGTGCGAGGTAAGCGAAAACACGATATTGGGTATCAAATACCTCGCTGTTGATATAGATCATGAAGCATTTACTGTCCAGCTTCCGCCCCATTTCTTCTAATTCATTACTTACATATTTCACCGTAGCCGTCTTACCCGTCCCTGTCTTGCCATAGATTACTATATTAGAAGGGGTCTCTCCCTTTAACGCCGCAGCTAATGTGTCCGCTAAATTCTTTATCTGCCTCTCCCTATGCGGCAGTTTTTCAGGTATATACGTGGGGCGAAGCACTTCTTTATTCGCAAATATCCCACTTACCTTTATCAGGTTGTCAAATAGGTTGTCCATGTCTGTCACTAAAAAATACCTCGATGTAAAAATAGATTGTGCATATAAAAATTAAAAGATTATTCGGTCTCGGATAAGCACCCGGCAGTTAAATATTACACTAATATAAAGCGGCATCTTTACAAAATGACTGTTATCAAACTTATACAGCGAATATGTGTACGATAGCAGTGCCTCCTGTACCTCCTATGTTATGAGTCAGCCCAATTTCCGCTTTGGGCACTTGCCTTTTGCCTGCTTCTCCTCTGAGCTGCTGCACTATCTCTGTCACCTGTCTTATTCCCGTAGCTCCGAGGGGATGCCCACACGCTTTTAGCCCACCAGAGGGGTTTATAGCTATCTTAGCACCTATTTCCGTCTGCCCTTCTCCCGTAGCAATGCCACCAGCTCCTTTGTCAAAAAAGCCTAAATCCTCTATTGCCATCAGTTCAGCAATTGTGTACGAATCGTGCACCTCTGCAACGTCTATTTGCAAAGGTTCAA
Organism: Halobacteria archaeon; assembly: GCA_029932715.1. Lineage (GTDB taxonomy): Archaea > Halobacteriota > Syntropharchaeia > Alkanophagales > Methanospirareceae > QENJ01. The sequence continues at coordinate 7,027 of JAOZPO010000031.1, forward strand.
GGGAAGCTCGTTGATAAGCCTTCTTTGCTGCAAACACCGTTGCATCCATCGTTGTTATGTCCCTTCTATCGTGAAGCGAGATGGTATCACTCGCCTGTGCTGACGCTTTCACGTATACCGGCGAATCGGTATACTTCTTCGCATTCTCAGCTGCGCATAGGACAACAGCAGAGGCGCCATCTGCTATGCCCGAGCAATCCAGCACATGAAGCGGGTCTGCGACCATAGGAGAGCCAAGCACTGCCTCTGTTGTTATCTCTCTCCTGTATTGTGCAAGTGGATTGTGCGTAGCATTGTGGTGATTCTTTACCGCTACCTTTGCCATTTGCTCTTCCGTAGTCTGATATTTTTGCATGTGTGCCCGTGCCATCAGGGCGAACAGAGAGGGTAACGTTGCACCGCAAATCGCTTCCCACTCCCGATCTACAGAGGAAACAAGCAAATCACTGGCTATATCATCATCTATATCGGTCATCTTCTCAACTCCAGCCGCTATCACGAGGTCGTACCAGCCGGAAGCTACCGAAAGAACGGCTAAATGCAATGCGAGCGCGCCTGAGGCGCAAGCGGCTTCCACTCGTGTCGACGGTAGATGTAATCCTGATAAGCCGGCATGATCTGATATTAACACACCGATATGCTCCTGCTCCACAAATCTACCTGCTGACATGTTCCCGCCATACAGCGCTTCTAAGTCCTCTCCGCTTATCCCGGCATCTTCTATCGCTTTTAAGCCCGCTTCTACCGCTATAGATCTGAAAGACTTATCCCAGAGCTCTCCAAATTCCGTACTCCCCGCACCTATTATTGCTACTTCTCTCATTACACTCCCTCTTTTTAGAAAAAAGGAAACCTGTGCTAAAAAAAATCTTCCTTTCAAAAAGAAAGCTTTATCAAAGAAACATTATACTTATTTATATAAACTACATTCGGATTTTTCCCTGATGCTTTGCATAAGCGGCGTAATCCAGATACTTCTTTGAACGGATAAAGTGTTCTACCTTACGCGCTTTATCCTGCACTTCTTCTATACGATCTGTAACACGGAACGCAAAAGAGTCCGAACCCGCACCAGAACCAAACGAAGTAAGCAAAATCCGTTGTGACGGTGACGCTTTATCAAGTACGGCTGCGAGCCCTATTAGTGACGCTGCCGAATACGTATTACCAATATAAGGTACCAGCAGGCCCGGTTTTACCTGCGCAGATGAGAATCCGAGACTTTTTGCCGCTTTTAGTGGAAACTTTCCGTTAGGTTGGTGGAATACGGCGAAGTCGAAATCGGCAGGTTGAAGCCCTGTCTTTTCCAGCAATGCTTCAGTAGCTGCGATTGTATGCCGGAAATAAGCGGGCTCGCCTGTGAAGCGTCCACTGTGCGATGGATACTTCTGCATGTCTCTCCGCCAGAAGTCGGGTGTATCCGTGGTAAAAGACGCATAATCCTCTATCTCTGCGACTACTCTGTCTTGCCCGATGACAAACGCAGCACTACCAGCAGCGGCAGTGTACTCTAAAGCGTCACCAGGGCTTGCTTGGGAGGTATCACTACCTATTGCAAGTCCATACCTTATTTCACCCATTGAGACAAGACCCATACACGTTTGTATAGCGGCAGTTCCGGCTTTACATGCGAACTCGAAGTCCGCGGCTGTGATTGAATTCGATGCGTCTATTGCCGCAGCTACGATGGTCGCAGTAGGCTTTACGGCGTACGGGTGACTTTCCGCGCCCACATATATAGCCCCTATATCACGTGGGTTTAAGCTCGCACGCAGGATAGCAGCTCGTGCGGCTTCCACAGCCATTGTCGCAGCATCTTCATCCAGGTCGGGCACGGATTTCGCTTCCACCATCAGACCTGCTTTTATACTCGCTCCATTCTCGCCCCACTGCTTTGCTATCTCTTCTACTCTTATTCGGTACAAAGGTACATATACGCCATACGAGACTATTCCTATCATTGTGAATCACTAATGATATAAACAAGTGTGAGTAAATATATACTTACAGGTGATGGTAATGGAAGAAGAAATACGGAGCTACTTGACAAATAAGTTTGATAGCCCGGTAATTATACGAACCCTAAAGGAATTGGGACAGACGTCCGAGCAGGATAAGGAGCTAAAAGAGTTTGGATATGGTAAACCATACCTCGTGGCGTTTGAGACTTCTAAAGGTGACCAAAAAGAAGTTGTCATATCATCGATGCGAGGTGTCGGTTTTGGGCATGACTATCCCGCAGACCGTGCACAAATACTTATATGGCAATATCATGCGTTCAATACGCTGCCGAAACACGTAAAATCGCTCGATGTCGGTTACTTCACAAAAGACGGGAGAATGAAGTCAGTAAGTGATGCAGAGGAATATTTCATTGTATGCGATAAAGTGGAAGGTGAAGAGTACGTTAACGACCTGAACAGGTTAAAAGAAGGAGGTACGTTAAGAGCAGAAGATGATGAACGAGTATCTGCTTTAGCTTCCTATTTAGCTGATATACACGCTCGCAAGAATGACGATGCAGAACTTTACGTGCGCAGGATAAGGGAGTTAGTGGGGCATAACGAGTGCATATTCGGGCTTACGGACAGTTATCCTGCACAAAACGAATTCATAACCGGCGAAGAGCTGAAGGAGATAGAGAAGAAGTGTATAGATTGGCGATGGCGATTGAAGGAGAGAACAAAGAGGTTGTGCATGGTTCATGGCGATTTCCATCCATGGAATGTTATGTTCCGTAAAGGAACGGATTTTACGGCGCTTGATCGCAGCCGTGGAGAATGGGGCGAAGCGGCAGATGACGTTACTGCAATGACCATAAATTATCTCTTCTTCGGGCTGCTTAAAACCGATGGTACCGCAATAGACAACGACTTCAAGCGATTGTATGAGCGGTTTTTCGACGTCTACCTCGAAAATACAGGCGATTACGAGCTGCTGAAGGTGATACAGCCGTTTTATGCCTTCAGAGGGCTTGTAGTTGCTTCTCCGGTATGGTATCCGCATATTACGGTGGTTACAAGGACGAAATTGTTTAACTTTATAAATAACGTGCTCGATGCAGAGGAGTTTGATTATAAGGACGTGAGTAAGTATTTGTCGTCACAGTAACCACCCTATTTCTCTCTTTTGCATTTGAAGATGATAGTGCTGTCTTTCACTGAATTTCAAACAATGTTTTCTGACTCGTTTCTTTTATTATCTTCCCAAAATCGTCAACAGCTACCGCACCTTTAGCTATTAATTCGTTATTAGCACATTTCTCTGCTGGTGCAGCTTTCCGAACAAAGACTTTTCTACTTCTTCTAAGCCCATCAATAGCGCCATTCCAGGTGCCACCCTTGTTATCCGATTCAGCCACGTAAATTTCCTCTGCCAGCCCATAAAGATAGACATTTCGCCCCATTGCAAAACCTACTGACCACCCTGCTTTTGGCGGGTAGGTGCTGACAACAAGAACACGACCTTCAATGATGTATTTATACAGCTTTTTGAATCCGCTTTTAAAGGTCATTATTCCCTGGGGCAGAATAACAATACCCATTCCGTTATTTTCTATTGCCGTTTCCAGTGCAATCCTGTCCACTCCTCGAGCGTATCCACTTATGACCACCTTATTTTCGGATGCGCATTTCCTGGCTATCTGTTTGGCGAATTCAGCACCTTTATCACTCACATTTCTTGAACCCACAATCGCTACTTTATCTTCAAAAAATAATTTTGTCCTTCCTTTAGCATATAGCAAAGGGGGAGAATATTTGGTTCCCAGGTTATTTCTTAATGTTATGGGATATTCTGGAGAATCAAAAGAAACTAACTCAACCCTCTCAGAAATAAGTTCTTCTGCTAAAAGCGAGTTATTTTGTAGATTATCTCTTGCTCGTAAAATATCTTCAGATTCTTTTGTGGATAGAGCGAAATCTTCTTTCAGCGTAGCGATATCACGAGAAAAGAAGTCTTCAAATAAAATCTTGTGGTTATAACCAATATCAACAAGGAGGTTATATATTCTCGCTGTTTTCCAGTTGGGAAGATGCGCCAGGGTTATCCAGTA
>JAOZPO010000032.1 GCA_029932715.1 Halobacteria archaeon
CAAACTCGGAAGCGGCTTTTGTGGATGAAAGTGGAGATGCGAAGATAATACCAAGTGCAGAAGGGAGCGCTTACGGTGGGAAGATGTTTCCATCGGTAGTAGCATTTACAAAGGACGGTCAAAGGTTAGTAGGTGTAGCAGCGAAACGACAGGCGGTAATCAATCCAGAAGGTACTGTAAGAGAGATGAAGCGTAAAATGGGCACTTCTACTAAGATCCATGTGAAGACAGTAGACAAGGATTTCTCGCCACAGGAGCTGTCCGCGATGGTGCTACAAAAGATAAAGACAGATGCCGAGGCATATCTGGGTGAGAAGGTGGATGCCGCTGTTATCACAGTACCTGCGTATTTTAACGACAACCAGAGACAGGCGACGAAGGATGCAGGTGAAATAGCAGGATTTGAGGTAAAACGGATAATAAACGAGCCAACTGCGGCTGCAATGGCATACGGACTTGGAAAGGAGGGGGAGTATAAAGTTGCTGTTCTTGACTTCGGTGGTGGTACATTTGACGTTACCATCATGGACATAGGCGAAGGCGTATTTGAGGTGCTCTCTACCAGCGGTGATACGCATCTTGGTGGTACGGATATGGATGCTGCCGTTATAGACTGGCTCGTGGATTCTTTTAAAGCTAAAGAAGGCATAGATTTGAGAAATGACCTTACGGCGATGCAGCGGATACGAGACGAAGCAGAGAAGGCAAAGATAGAACTCTCGTCGTCTGTATCCACAACGATAAATCTGCCTTTCATTGGTGTCTCTGGTGGCGAGCCGAAACATCTGGAGCAGACGCTGAAAAGGGCGCAATTAGAGAAGTTGGCAGAGCCCACATTGAGTAAACTGGAGGCGCCAATAAGACAGGCATTGAATGATGCAAAACTCTCGCCCGGAGATATTGACAAGGTAATACTTATTGGCGGACCAACGAGAATGCCGATAGTGCGAGAGCGGTTTGAGAAGATACTGGGTAAGAAAGCAGAAGGCGGCGTGGACGCCATGCAATCTGTGGCAATAGGTGCGGCGATACAGGCAGGTATCCTTACAGGACAGGTGAAGGAGGAGGTAGTTTTGCTTGATGTTACACCTCTTACACTCAGCATAGAGACTTTAGGACAGGTTGCTACTCCTTTGATAGAGCGAAATACCACAATACCTACGAAGAAATCGCAGATATTCTCAACTGCTGCTGATAACCAAACGAGTGTAGAGATACATGTCATGCAGGGTGAGCGCCCGATGGCGGCAGATAACACCTCGCTTGGCAGGTTCCATTTAGATGGTATTCCTCCAGCACCCCGTGGCATTCCTCAAATTGAAGTAACATTTGACATAAATGCGAATGGTATTCTGGACGTTACGGCAAAGGATAAAGGAACAGGGAAAGAAGCATCTATAAGGATAACTGCATCAACCAAACTGTCAAAGGACGAAATAGACCGGATGGTAAACGAAGCGGAGAGATACAGCGAAGAGGATAAGAAGCATAAGGAGGAGATAGAACTCAGGAATCAGGCGGATTCGCTTGTATATACCTCGGAGAAGACGCTAAGCGAGCTTGGTGATAAGATAAGCAAGGAACAACGTGAAAAAGTAGAGAAAGCGAGCGAAAAATTGAAAGAGTCCTTAAAAGGTACAGATACAGCAAAGATAAAGGAGGATACGGACGAGCTGATGAAGGCAATGCACGAAGTATCGGCAGTGGTGTACCAAGAGGCGCAGAAGCAGGCGGCAGAAGAAGCGGAGAAGCAAAAGGAGGCGGAACCTAAAACAGAAGGTAAAGAAGGCGATTTCGTTGATGTTGATTATGACGTGAAAGACGAGGGGAAGTAGAAGTAAAGGGAAGATTAAGCCTGTGAAGTAGTAAAGCGGATTATTTGCAGCTTAATCTTCCCGGAATTTTAGTTTTATCGCTTAACGTAAATGTTACAGGCTAATTAATACGGAACGGCGAGGTTGGAGCTTTTATAATCCGCTAATATAAATACATTCGTTCGCATTGAACAGGCAGATAATATTAAAAAGACTTATCTATGCAATGTAATAGTGTACTGATATGGCGTATTTGATATGAGAACATTCTGTGCTAGCTTGCTGGCAGGCAGGGAGATTGGCGTAGAGTCTGTCTCTTGCTAAAAAGGAAAATGATAGGTGATACAAATCAGAAGGATATGAGATCAATAACTCCTTTTCGCGATGATCGGTCTAATCCTCAGGTCCAGGTCGCTGCGGGAAAAGGCGCATACGATAACACGAGAGCGGTTCTGTTACAGATTGATCTCGCGGTGGTCAAGGGCAAGCGTGTTCTTTTAAAGCCGAATGCAGGGCGAATTGCCAGTGCCGAATCCGGGATTACCACCAACCCTCAGGTTGTAGCAGCAGCGATTGATATGTTTCGCGATGCAGGAGCAATAGTCGCTATTGGAGAGAGTCCAATAATAGGAGTGGAAACAATGGCGGCTTTTGAAGCAACTGGCATTGCGTCCGTGGCTCGTGAGCGTAACTGTCCGTTGATTGATATGGACACAGGGCAGCCAGTTCATGTGCTTATCGAAGACGGCGTTGCAATACAGTCGCTCACGGTCTGCCCCGAAGTGCTCGAGTACGACATCATTGTTTCAATCCCGGTAATGAAAACCCACATGCACACACTTGTCACGCTGGCGGTGAAGAATATGAAAGGATGCCTGTGGCGTCGTACAAAGATTGATCTTCACATGCTGCCACAAATTGATGGTATAGACGACAGGTCTCTTAATATCGCCATTGCAGATATGTCCTCAGTTCTTCGACCGCATCTGTCGCTCATTGATGGCACCACGGGAATGGAAGGGCTGGGACCAAGCGCGGGGCAGCCTAAGGAACTTGATCTTGTTGTGGCTGGGATTGATCCATTCGCTACGGATGCTGTTGCCTGCTCGCTCATGGGGCTGAATGCAGAAGATGTACCACATCTACGTATTGGCGCTGAACGTGGCTACGGCGTGATTGACGTCACAAGGATACAGGTGAATCCAGATACGTGGCATGATCTTTGCTCACCTTTTGAGCGCCCGCCAGAGAACCTATCGCTACGATTCCCGGGTGTCACCATACTTGATGAGCAGTCATGCAGTGCCTGCCAGTCCACACTTTTGATGTTCCTGAAACGATATGGAGAGAAGCTGTTCAAGTCCTTACCCGGGCAGGAGAATGTTACTATTGCGATCGGGAAGGGACATGAGTCGGTACCTTACGGTACGCTCTGTATCGGTAACTGCACGGCAGAGCATAAAAATCAGGGCGTCTTTGTATCGGGATGCCCGCCGGTAGCGAGTCAAATCCTGAAAGCTATCACAAAACGCGATCTGGAAGGATTAAGGTAGTAAGTATATTGACGCACCAAATTCGCAATAATAATCTACAACATTCGATAACAGTTAAAACCCATGCCGTCAAGTTACACTTGCGAACACACGGATAAATCAGTCATTTGGAAAATGCTTCACCGGGCGTTGAATACGTATAAAAAAGGAAAAGGGGAATTTTGCCCCCTTCACTACTCCATTTTATTCTTCGTATTTGTATCGTAAGTTTACATCTAACGTCGAGTTCCATATCCTTGCGTATTCCGTATGCCCACCCGTGCCTGCGCAAAGATACGTGTAAAGGTTTTGCACTTCTATGGTTCGGTTTGGCGTTATCGTGCCCTTATGCGTGCCAGCGATGCTCGGGTAATCTCCTGCACCTTGTCTAAAGTTCTGTTACAGCCAAACGTGCCATTGGTCCACGTAACAGCCACGGATTCACCTGTGTGGTCAAACAACTCACTCGGCGTGACGAACGGCAATGACGTTTCACCGCTTCCATAAGTTCTTTTGGTAAAGCTTTTCTTTCTAAGAAAAGGTTTCTCGTGGAAATCTGTGTAATCTTGTGGTTAGCTAAACAAATACTTCTTTTTTATTCATTAGAATGTAATTGATAATAGGGGAGAAGGAGATGAGAAGCATAGCATTTCACAACCGTGAAAAGGAAATAAAAGAGGTAATGAACATACTCAACACAGAGCCAACGCTGATTACCTTTATTTATGGTCCAATGAACAGCGGAAAGACAGAATTAATCGGTCACGTGATAGAAGAACTGCCGAATGAATACGCTGTCTTTTACATAAACCTCAGGACGAAATTTTTATCTAGTTACGATGATTTTATTGAATCTTTGTTTGAGATGGAGATAGAAGGTGGACGGAGGAAAGAAACGCTGAAGGAACTGGTTTCGTCAGTCACGAAAGTAGCGGGGATACCGATAAACAGGGAGTTTCTGGATTACGTTTTCAAGGATAAGAAGCCGAAGAACGCCTTTTCGTACATAATAAAACTTTTTGAAGAGGTGAAAGATGCAGGAAAGCAACCAGTGTTGATATTAGATGAGTTACAAAAGATAAGGGATGTGAAAGTGAACGGTCCGCTTATTTACGAACTGTTCAACTTTTTCATAGACCTGACGAAAGAGAAGCATTTAGCGCATGTCTTCGTGGCGACTTCTGATTCGCTCTTTATCGAAAGCATTTACAGCGAGGCAATTTTGCAAGAGCGATGTAGATATTTACTGGTGGATGATTTTGATAAATCAACAGTTATACATTTTTTAGATAAATATAAATTCAGTGATACGGCGAAGGAAGTTGCATGGAATTGCTGCGGCGGCAAGCCAGTGTGTTTGGTTGAGCTGATAAATACAAAAGGAAACCGAAAAGGAAAGGCGGAAGAGCTGCTAAAAATAAGAAAAGGGCAGATAGAAGAGGTTGTGTATTCGCTGGAAGCGAAGGATAAGACGATGTTTGATGCGGTAATGGGAGTACTTTCAGAATTTTTGGTGAACGATAAGACCCACTATAAATATTTGAGTGATGAGATCACGTTTTTGGTCAGGAAAAACATCATTTTTGCGGATTCGGTGAATAAGGAACTGAGACCACAGTCGAGGCTGAATTTGCTTGCTATACGCGCGGTGCTGAAAAATGTATAAGATGAAAAGCAGGGGAAAACGGCAAGAAAAAATAAATTATAGACACAGATTAAGGTCGTACTTACGACAATTGGATACCGGCGATAAGGTTGGGATAATCAAAAATAAAAGCCACAGAAGTCACGGAGGGAAAATACCCGGTGATTTCGGTGTACTCTGTGGCAAAAATATACTTTAGTATACAACATGATAGGGGTAAATGTCAAGGTGAATAACAGATGAGAGTCACGATAATAGGCGGCGCCGGGGGCATGGGAAGATGGTTTGCCGCATTTTTCAAACATAACGGTGCTGACGTGCGGATAGTGGACAAAAGTGCAAAAACTGAGGCAATAGCAGAAGAACTGGGTGTGCAATTCCTGAATACTGACATTTCAAATGCCGGGGTGATAAAGAACGAGATTGTGGATACTGACGTATTGCTTTTAGCGGTGCCCATAGACCTGACAGGGACTGTAATAGAGCGTGTGGGACCAGAGATGCGTGAAGGCTCGTTGCTGATGGACATAACGTCAGTGAAGAAAGCACCGGTAGAGCTGATGAACCGGTTTACAAACGAGGGTGTGGAACTATTAGGAACACATCCTTTATACGGACCTTCTACGAAGAGTATGCGGGGTCAAACGGTTATATTCGTGCCGTTGAGGACCGGCACGCTATATGAGTGGGTGTATGGTATGTTTGAACGTAACGGTGCGAAGATAGAGATATTGACGGCTGAGGAGCATGACGAGGTAATGTCGGTCATCATGGGATTGACACATTTTATTCTTATTGCGTTTGGCGTTACGTTAAAGGAGCTCGAGTTTGACGTTGCACGGTCACGGAAGTTCATGAGTCCGATGTGTGAAGTTTTAACGGATTTCGTGGGTCGGATATTGAATCAGGACCCGAGTCTGTACGCACTGATACAGACTGATTTTGAGATGGATAGGATACACGAGACGTTTTTGGCGTGTGCAAAGAGATTACAGGAGCTGGTAGCCGCGGGTGATGTGGATGCAATTATGGATGTGATGATAGAGGCGAAGCAGCATTTTGGTGATACGGAAAGGGCGATGAGGGATTCGGATGGGGTGCTTGAGGAACAGCTAAATCGTAGTTGTAAGAGCCATGAGAGTGATTTCGATACTGTTTCGAGGGAGATTGCAGAGGATTTTGGATGAGTGTGCCGAGCAAAATTCATAATAGCCAGTTGGTAAAAGTCCAAGCTGAGGTTAGCCCTCCTCAGAACGGAACCCCGTCTGGTAACAGGTTGTTGGTGAAGCCAGAGGGATGGGATACTGCAACGCAAGTAAAGGGGTTGAGCCCCGAAATATTCGTTGTCTCTGAGGTCGACAGTGTTCATTTGACGGAAGGCAGTACTCTCGTCACCAATAGTCTTAATAGGGCATGGCAAGGTGATGCGAGCCCGGCGTGGTCTGAGACCGTGGCACGGTATCAAAGAAATAATATGCTTTATTATACAATAACAGGCATCGCTTTCATTTCAAAAGGAAGTTTAGTAATGAACCTTTCTTATCACGACCACAACTTGATCGCAGGTATCCAATCGGTATATATCTTTCCGTTTACATCTGTGAACTTATCGCACGTAATAGTTCCTCCTGTTGCGTCCTTGTATTCATGCACATGTATTATCTGCGGATACGAGCCCGTTTCTATGACGTAACGGTATTCATGACCTTCTTTTAGCGTGACAGAAGGCGTAATTGTTATATTCTGCCAGTCGTGCTGGTAGCCGGTCCAGTTACCTCTTCCTTTTAAAGCACCGTTTTCGTATATCTCGATAGACCTGGTGTGTCCAGCAGAGCCATGATGCAATATTCTCACAACTCCGCAGGGTCGGTTATACGTCCGGTAATAGCCGAAGCTGCAACCACTGCCGGATTTGCTAAGTAAACCTCCGAATCCTTGTGCCCCATCCTACCGACAAAGTTCCGGTTCGTTGTGCTTACGCATCGTTCGCCACTGGCGAGCACGCCCAAATAGCCACCTAAGCAAGCCCCGCAGGTGGCACCACAGACAAAAGCATCAGCTTCGAGGAATATCATGATTAAACCTTCTTCTATCGCCTGCTTGAATATCCTCTCACTTGCAGGTGTCACAATCATCCGCACGTCAGAATTCACCTTTTTACCTTTCAATATCGCCGCAGCCACTCTTAAATCTTCTATTCTACCGTTTGTGCAAGACCCTAAATACGCCTGGTCAATAGTAACGTCCAGTTCGCTTGCCGGCACGGTATTATCAGGCGTGAAGGGTTTGGCAACTGTTGGTACAATAGTCGAAGCATCATACTCGAATACTTCCTCGTAGTCGCTATCCTTATCAGCATAAACCGGTTTATATGTGCCTCGTACCCTACCATTAAGGAACTCAAAGACCTTATCATCTGGTGGTATGATTCCTGCTTTTGCTCCTGCTTCTATCGCCATGTTCGAGATCGTTATCCTGTCAGAAAGCCCCAAATTGGTTATCACGGTACCATAAAACTCTTGCGATTTGTATAACGAGCCGGAAACGCCTATGTCGCCGATGATATGCAAGATTATGTCCTTACCCATTACGTATCTGTTCAACTCACCATCAACAATAAACTTCTGGGTCACCGGAACCTTAAACCACAACCTACCGGTAGCCATAGCCGCTGCTGCCTCCGTGGACCCGACTCCGGTAGAAAAAGCGCCCAAAGCGCCATAAGAGCACGTATGTGAATCCGCACCGATTATCAACCTTCCAGGTGCTGCAAATCCGTCTTCTATCATTACCTGATGGCATACTCCACCTTTGCCTATCTCGTAATAGTTCGTAATGCCGTATCTTCGTGCATAGTTACGTAATGCCTTCGCCTGTTCTGCAGAAGCCACATCCTTGTTCGGCACGTAATGGTCTTGCACCACGACCACCTTCTCCTGCTTCATCGCTCGTCCCAGTTCCTCGAATACCTCGAACGCAGGCACGCCGGTCACATCGTTCACCATTACGTAGTCCACTTCACGTTCCACGATCTCACCTGCCTTTCCAGTCAGTATCTTTTCCGCTATCGTTGCCATTTTTCTTTTTTTGTGCCTTTTTCGTTTAGAATAGTTCTTAGAATAAATTTTTCCGCCACGTATGCGTCATTACAATATCTTCTCCAGTAAGCCATGCACAACAGCCAGCGGTATCTCAACTGCTCCTGCCAGTGCATTCATTGCTACCCATGAGTTTAAAGCAGTACAAAATGTTAATATCTCACCAGCATCAAGTGTTCTCTCGATTAACGCAGCGATAACCTCTTCTGAGTTGGTAATTCTTATTCCGTACACGGTTTCGATCACGTTTATTTGTGATTTCGCCTCTGATTTGGCTTGTTCGGGATTCATGTATAATTTGTAAAACGTATCAGAACTATAAACCTTTTTCGTTTTGCAACTGATTTTTTGTGTGAATGTAAAGATTTTAGCCCCATCCAAAACGACTTTGTTACCGATAAATGCCGTATTCTCTACTTCACACAGTGTGGCTTGTCATAAGAGAAAGCCAGGGTGAGTTGTATGGAATTCAACACATAAATTCTTATGTTTTTAAGTACTTATTTTAGGTACAGGCTAATTACACATTATCGTTTTGGTTGGAAAAAAAACCAGAGGCGAAATAATATTTGGGCATGCGACAAGAATAGTAAAGATATATTAAGAGAAAGAGCAATTAATAAATTTACGAAAGATGCCGAAGGAAGTAACCATAGCAGATATAATGAGGGTATTAGAAGAATACGATGTGGTGGAGCTGGACGATGTTAGAATAGAAGGTGATGTGGAGATAGAATTATCAACGGGTGTAGCAGTTCCTCCTTCGCTAATCAATGCGCTACAATCTTCGATCGGGGTGCAGGTGAGCCCCGAAGTTACGGCAGGGGAAAGGATAGAGAATTTAGTAGAGGCGAAGTTTGAGGTTGCGAAAGCTGAGTGGAACGGGCAGATAGAAGAAGTTACTATCGGTGCTTCGTCCTCTGACGGAGGCACGCGGGAGAAGACCGTAACGATAGGAGGCGAGAAATCATTACCATTTTATAATTTCGACTATCAGATGCCACATCCGCCGGTGATTACCGTTGATTGCTTTGATATTTCTATTCCGCTTGCGAAAGCAGTCAGAGGGCATTACCAGGATGTAATGGAAGACCCGGGAGAATGGGCGAAGAAGAACGTGCATGAATTCGGTGCTGATATGGTCACGATACACCTGATAAGCACGGACCCTTTGATAAAAGATACGCCAGCAAGAGAAGCGGCAAAAACAGTGGAGGAAGTACTGCAAGCGGTAAAGGTCCCTATTGTCATTGGCGGCTCGGGCAATCCGGATAAAGACCCGGAGGTACTGGAAGCTGCTGCGGAAGCAGCGGAAGGCGAGAGATGTTTGATTGCTTCTGCGAACCTGAACATGGACTATGAGCGGATAGCGAAAGCGGCGCAGGATTACGGACACGTTATCCTATCGTGGACTCAACTGGACATAAATGCGCAAAAGACTCTGAACCGGTATTTATTCAAATTAGGAGTGCCACGTGGAGATATAGTTATAGACCCGACAACTGCTGCGCTTGGCTATGGCCTGGATTACGCATTTACGAATATAGAGCGGATGCGGATATCTGCGTTACGGGGCGATGCGGATTTGGCGTTCCCCATCTCCTGTGGTATAACTAACGCATGGGGTGCGAGAGAGGCATGGATGAAGTATTCACCGATTAGAGAGGATTCTGATTGGGGTCCGGCAGTGAATAGAGGTCCTATATATGAGATTATGACTGGATTGACGTTAGGGATAGCAGGTGGTGATATGTTCATGATGATGCACCCGGAAGCAGCGAGTGCAGTCAAACGCGTGACACAAATGCTTTTTGGGTCGGAGGAGACAGCAGATAAAGAGATAATGATTAAAGACTGGGTGAAATGGAAGTGCAAGTAGGGACGCCAAGCACACAGAGGCATCAGAAAAACTAAGCACGAGTTAATTTGACAATGTCAAATAAAAGCACGCAGGATAGAGATGGTAAGGCTGAGGCGAATTTTGAGACCTTTGCGGATACCTGTTGACATCATTGTAGTAAGCGAACAGGTATTCAACGATTGGGCAGATACACCGGGTACGGTAATCTACGAAGCTGCCCTGGAAGGGAGGATATTGTATGAAACATCATGAAAAGGCTTTGTTACTATTGGAAAGCTGATTCCAAAAATCCAGGTCCTAGAACCTTATGTACTTCAATTGCTGCACCTATAATCTTTATTGATATTTCATTCTCTTTCATCATTTCTCTTTTCTTTGCGTGCTTTGCAACTACTCTGAGAACTTTGCGGTTAAATTATAGAAAGCAACTTCTAATAAGTATAGCAGGAGAAAAATGAAAAGAATAAAAGAAATACCTGACTTCGACAGACCGGGGGAGAACTTAGCTAAAAAAGGACCACGGGCTCTTTCCGATGTTGAATTAATTGCGATTATTATAGGGCGGTGTGTTCCTGGTAGAGACGTTCTCCAAATAGCCACAGAGGTTGCTAAAACTTTAAAGACTGATGTCTTACCGCTCGTGTCAGATATAATAAACAAGAAGCAGGATTGTTTTGTTTGTATATCTCTAAATGGAGCAGGTGAAGTAGTTGGAAACCGGATAGTAACTGTTGGATTGGTCAACCATAGCCTTGTTCATCCAAGGTAAGTTTTCGCCGATGCGATAACGGACCGTGCAGCATCAGTAATTCTTGTGCATAATCATCCTTCTGGCACTTTAGAGCCCAGCAAGCGGGATATTCTAATGACAAAGCAACTCGTTGAAGCAGGAGCGATTTTGGGCATTAAGGTGTTGGATCATCTTATTGTATTAAAGAAGGGGCATTTGAGTATGAAAGAGAAGGGGTTGTTATGACCTTTCTCTCTTCTTCACCTTCTTATCGCAACTTTGAAGAGAAGTTTCTTTTTACGATGTCAATATCTCCTCAAACAAATCAGCCTCCAGTTCATGCAACATTGGTATCCCGGTGACTTCAGATGCGAGCTTGCTCA
>JAOZPO010000033.1 GCA_029932715.1 Halobacteria archaeon
CTTTTGGCACTTTCCTTGTTTTCCCAAATATTTTTCGTTCTAAAAAATGTTTTCTTTATATCAGCGTTGTGAAACTTTCCCTCTTATCCTAACGGTTACTGGTGTGATTACCGAAAATGCTTGTAGGAGTTCTCCTGCATGGTCTTTGATAGCATCTGCAACGACTTCTGCTTTTACTCCATGGGAGAAGCCCAGCACGTTGGATAAGAATTACTCCTGTGGTAATCTTATTTTGACGAAAAATCAGGTCTCCGAAGTCCTTATCCGCAGTCAGCAGAATGGATTTCTCCAGATTTGCCAGATTCAGCACCTCATCATCGGAAATCCCCGGCTCCATCTCTACAACATACAGCACCTCGTAACTTTCCTGTCTGAGTCGGTCCACTATTTGCCTGTCCACGCATTCATCAGCCAGGAACTTCACTTGTTTTCGCTCCTGTCTTCTCAACTTGAATATGTTTACACTACAACAGCAAATTAAGTCGCTTGTTCCTGCAGCTCAAATCCCAACTGCTCATCAAGCACACGCCGTGCACTCGAATCACCCAACTCAATAATCATGAATAATATCACCATCTTCAAGCCGAATAACAAATATCCGCCCTTGTTTTGCTTCTGAATATCTCATTTTTTTGCGCTCAACCATCTCTTGCCGACATTATAAACAATTCATAGAACTGTTGCTTGCTCACGATACCTCATGATTCCTTTTCATTGCATCGAGCTTCAACAACGTATCACCAAATTCCGACGGTATGATTCCCGTAGCACCCATAGTCTTCGGATGCAGGTCAATCTCAAGCACTACATGCTCATGCCCCAGCCATTTCAAAGGCTCCACTGTCCTCGGACCGTTAGTAACGGAGAATATCTCTGTCTTTATGCCATACTCCGCCAGTGGCACTGCATGTGAAACACCCAACAAAACCGCAAAATCGTAATCTGAATACAAATCTTCAATCACCACAGCAGCTTTCTCGCCGGCAACCGGGTATTCGTCCAGCCCACCAATTAGATGGTCTATCCTTATGCCCTCTGCTGATAGTTCGTTTAGAATCGTCTTTGAATATCCACGTATCTTTTCCAAACCCACTTCGGTATCAAGATTAGCGATATTTACTATTTGCGAAGAATGTGCGACTCTATTCACAGCTCTAAGAATATCAACGAACATAAATGCCGTCTCTTTCTTCGCATTCAAAACGCATACACCCTTTTTCCCTTCTCTTATTAGTTCAAGCAAGGTGCTCGCAACGTCTATTTTCGAGTCGCCTTTAGACGGTGGGATATAACTTTTACTTGCTGCACCCACTGCTTTCTCTATTCGCGTTGCCGCTTCAAGCATTACCTTCTGCCGCCTGAGTTCCTCGCTGCTAATAATACCTGATTTATACGCTGACTCGAGGGTCATGATTACGCCCACCGTGTTGTCCCTGTACCCCGCATGCACATCTACCGCTATCGTTTTACTGCTGACTTCGCTGTCTTCTATCGCCTGACTCAGGTCTTCACCTATTATCATGCTTGAACATGTGCCTACAACACCCATCAATTCAGGCTGAAACATCTCTTCCGCCTCTCGCAGCACCTTCACGAGCGAATCATGCCCCCCGAAGACAAAATTGCTCTCGTTCATCGCTGTGGTTAACACGTGCATTCCGTCTTCTTCTAGTAGCCGGCTGTGCTTGAAACTACAGCCCGCGGGTCCGTGCATAATTGCTACTTCTGCATTCAGATCGCGAAGCGTATATAGAGCAGCTACAATCGCGCTTGGTCTCGGATGCAGTATCATCTCCTCTCTCATTCCCTTACTCTCACCCCTTTAGCTCCTTCCTCCATATATGATTCTGCTAATTTAAAAAGCACTCTTCGTTCAAAAAAAAGAAAGCATAGTTATAATATAGCCTACGTATAACATAAGGGAACAAGAGGCAAATGACTGCAAATCGAATAACGAAAGTAAAGATATGCGGCAACACGAGCGTAGAAGATGCAGTAATGGCTGCAAGAGCTGGCGCGGATGCGATCGGAGTGATAAACGTTGCCAATACGAAACGGTACGTAGATTTAGCAGATGTGAAGCGGATATTCGAGGCTTTGCCCTTATTTGTATCAAAAGTTGTAGTCGTTACTCTGGATACAATGCCCGTAGAAGCTGCTTATGAGCAAATAAAGTCAATACAGCGTACAGGTGCTGATTGCGTACAACTGCACGGTGAAGAGCCACTGGAACTCGTTGCGGGTTTACGTACACGAATGAACAGCAGCAGCAGAATGCAACTGATAAAAAAGGTGGGCGTGACGAAAAGCGAATCCATAGAGAAGGCTCTGGCGTATGAACCCGTAGCGGATGCAATATTGCTGGATACGGTTGCCGGTGTTGGAGCCGAGATAGGAGGAACGGGGAAGGAACACGACTGGAGTATAAGTAAAGAAATTGTAGCGCGTGTGGAGAAGCCGGTGATACTTGCCGGCGGATTGAACCCAGGCAATGTTGCAAGTGCCGTAGCACAGGTAAAACCTTTTGCCGTGGATGTGTCCAGTGGCGTGGAGAGCGAACTAAGGAAGAAGGATGCAAAGAAGGTGAAGCGTTTTATAGATGCTGTGAAGTGAACAAATAACCCTGAATGCTGTTGGCATACTACACAGAGTTTTGAATAGCCCGAAGAACGCTTATCCGTTTATTTCATTACAACACAGTTTTCTCCTTTTACCCTTAGCTTATTCAACCACGGCTCCTTCAATATCGCCGGACAGTTTTTGTTCATGCTGCATTTACCACAATTCCTGTCTTTACTCATGCAGCAGCCAGCTAATTCCGCATATTTCATTGCAAGTTTAGCTCCTGAACCTTCCAATTCTATTCGCTGCGACGATTCTCCACCCCAGGTAACGTTTTCCAGGTGCCTTTTACATCTACGCCCTATCTCTTCCAACTCGTGCCTTGATGGTCCTGGATGATAATACAGCATAAAGCTTGGTCTGAATCCAATTAAGTGATAGGGTATTGACGCATCGAAAGAGGCGATAAATTCCGCTATGTCTTCTATCTCGTTATCGTTTATCCCCGGTACCACTACGGTTTTAAACGCCCGTATTTTAGATTTATGCTTTAAGAGATATTCCGCATTCCTTAAGACAGGTTCAACCGGTGCACCGCTTAGCGCCAAATGTGTATCAGCATTAAATGCGTTTAACTCCAGTGCAATGTAAGAGGACATCTGGGTAATCCGTTCCATGCTCTCCTGTGTTGCAAATCCATTTGTTGTAAACCCTACATTCAGGTCAGGCATCAATCTCTTCGCCGCTTTTACTACTGCTTCGATATAAGGCAGATGTATTGTCGGTTCTCCACCGGTAAAGCCCAGCTTTTTGAAGCCCGCTTCTCTTAATTTGTCTACCGCTTCTTTTGCCAGTTCTTCGGGCTCTACATAGCCGCGATAGAACCAGTTGGTATCAGGATATTGAGATATTCGATATGCGTTACAGTAGAGGCATCGGAAATTGCAACCGAGAAGAGTTATTGAGTAACTTTTAAGGAGCTGCGCCAGGCATGTATAAGCAATCTCCGGCATCTTTACGTTGCAGACACCTACCTCCTCATATCTGTTAATTCCACATTTCCATTCGCACAAGTTGCAATTCTCAAATCCTTTTATATCATACATACATACATTAATAGCATTTAGAATAAAGGACTTAAAGCAAGCATTAAAATAATATAAAAGAATGAATATGATTAAAGAGTTTCCTTCTTCAATGATAATCTGGTTTGAATAGAACGATATGTAGTTATTCTATTCAAACTCCATTCGGCATCATCCATCTCGCCTCGTTCTTTCCAGTATTCATAGTTCTTTTCCCATGCTTTCAATGGTACTTCATAATCCGAGATGTCTTTACCAGAGAGCAGCATAATCTCCGCAGCGTGTTCGTACGCATCTGCCGCTTTAAAGAAGTTATCCATTGTATAAAAGAAGTTGCCCATTGTTTCATAGGTATTCTTGCATGCTTCATAGTCGCCTTCTTTCTCATACATCTGACATGAAAGGCTCATAAGCAGCGCCCAGATCGAGAACTCACCTATCTTCACCGCAAACGTTGAAGCAGCCCTAAAAGATTCTGCCGCTTCGCGCCAGCGTTGGAGCTTATCGCAAATCCGTGCAACGTTGAAATATCCATAGATGCACAAGAAGTAGCTCCCTTTGGACTCCTTAAGCTTTGCATACTGTCGCCACAGCTCGATTGTCGCTTCATGATCTCCCTGCTTCTCTTTCTCTCGCGCTTCACGTTCGTAATGCCTCGCTTTTAAATACGCATCCCTCTCCCTTTTCGCCCCATCCATCTTTTTTGTTAATTAATGTAATGATGTAATAATTAATGATATATATAAACTTTTTGTGTCTTGTTAGTATCCCCAAAAACGTATAATTTAATTCATCCGTTAACCTGCTCTAACGATCATACATAATGCCAAGAAAGCTAATAGGGAATGACCCCAACAGAACCACGGAAAAAAAATCACGCCACTAACGAACGCCCAAAAAAGAGAGAGAGAGAAAATGAGTTATGAACTTATACTCCTCCCCTAAAATTTTTTTTTGCACTTTACGTACTTGGTGACTGCTCTGTATCATTCACTGGCGGTACCATAGGAGTTTCGGTAGCATTTCCCACGGTCATATTCATTGGTGGCATCATGGGGTATCCGGCGGCACTTTCCGCCTCTTCTGGTATCTCTATCGTCACTGGTTTATTATAATCATAGAAGTCTACGGTGGTTCTCTGATCCGAGGTCATTGTGAATTTCTCCTCTGCATCTGGTAATATCAAATCATCCGAGCTTATCTCCATTTTCATCTGCATTTCTGTCTTAATCGGGAACTTCGTATCTTTTGCTATCCAGTGCTTCATAGACATCTGTTTTATCAGTTGCCCTATGTCAACGTTTTGTTGCAGGCTTTGCATTAGTTCGCTCATCCCCTCTTGCTCGCTCAAAAACTTACCGTACTTCTCTATATCTGGTGTTACTTTTAGCACATAGCAATCCACACCGTTCATCATTTCCTCTTTTAACACTTCCACCTCTGATATATTCAGCAATTCCATTTGCTGATTTACCTGGTTCTGCGATTTCCACGTTTTCGCGTACTCACCTGGCATTTCCATCTTTGTCCATCGCGCTGGTAACTCAGGAATACCCATGTCCATCTTCATGTACATTGTCTTATTGACTAAATACATCTCCATATCCATTGTCCTACCGGGCATTTCCGCATTAGCCGACGTTTCCATCGAACTCGTCATCTCCATCTTCATCTTCTTGCTTGTAACATCCATGGTAGCCGTGCCCGTGTTTTCTGTCTTTACCTTAGTCTCGTCCGTCTCGTTGCGGATTAGCATCTCCTGTGTCATATCCATATCAAACTTGTAAGTATCTATCTTATCCACAGAAGCGAATATCATCTGTTTTATTTCTGCTTTATTTACTTGCCCCTCATCAACGCATCCTGCAAGCATTGCTACTACTACGATTGCTGCTATCGCTATTAACCCTGCTATGTATCTTTTTCTCATTTCTCTATCACTTCCTTATTGTTTGCTTCCCTAATTCTATGCCTATATTAGTTATTATGCTTTTCTGTTTTTAGTTACTAAACCTCTTTTGTTACTTGCGCAGCTACTAAATCCTTCGCCATATATAAAAGAACCTTTGTAATGCAGTGACGTTACAGAACAAAGCAAAGAAACACACAGCCCAACCAAGTAAAGGATATGTATAGAGCACAGAGATAAAAGTTGCAGCGATAATAATCAAAAGTCGGTCCGCTCTGCCTAATAAACCACCATACATCCTCCTCAGACCTACTGCCTGCGCCTGCGTGCCCATGTAAGAAGAGAACAACATGCCAATAACTGCGATTATGCCTATTTCACTGCTCACGTAGCCACCGAAGATGATGCCACAGATGATGAATATGTCCGCATAGCGGTCAATCACATGATCGAGAAAATCGCCCTTTCTGCTCGCCTTACCTATCTCACGTGCCAGAACACCATCTAAGGCATCTAAAACTGCATTCAGGCAGACAAAGATACCGGCGAGCAGCAAGATGATGTTGTTATCTTGAATGGATTTGGCCCCCGAGAAGTAGAACAATACTCCAGCGAGTACTGCGGAGAAGAGCGATAGGATGGATACGGAATTAGGCGTTAAGCCGATGGCAGCGAAATATCGCGCAACCTTTTTCAATAACCACCAATTATTTACAAATGCACGCAACAACGAATCAATAGCCATTTTATGATTATTTAATAATTCATGGGCTTAATGTCTCTTTAGTAAATGCTTCTCTTCTAAAGATAAGTCTTATTTCAGCCCTTTCATCATTTTACCCAGTGGCATCCCTTTCATACCCGGCATTTTCCCTCTTCCCGATGACATGCTTTTCATCATCTTTTGCATCATCTTGTGATACTTTATCAGCTCGCTTACCTCCGCAGTTGTTATCCCTGAGCCTCTTGCTATTCGCTTCACCCGTGAGCCGTCTAATATCTTCGGCTCGCTCCGTTCAGCCTTCGTCATCGAATCCATAATCACCTTGAACGTCTTTAGCTTGTCCTCTGTTACTTGATACATCGAGGCGTCAAGCTTGATACCAAATCCGCCTAACGGCAGCATCTCCATCAATTTTTTAAACGGACCCATCTTTTTCAACGTCTCTAACTGCTGATACAAGTCATTTAACGTGAATTTACCCTTTAAAAAGTCTGTATCTATGTCCTCCTCCCTCAGACTCTCCTCCGCCATCTCTATCAAAGACTTTATGTCACCCATTCCGAGCATACGTGAGAGGAACCTATCGGATTCGAATTTCTCGAGATCATCTACCGTTTCACCCGTGCCCACGAATGCGATCCCGGTATCCGTCTCTGATACTGCGGAAAGCGCTCCACCGCCCTTGGCTGTACCGTCCATTTTGGTTATTATTATTCCTGTAATCCCAATCGCATCGTCAAACGCTCGCGCCTGAACTGATGCTTGCTGACCTATGCTCGCATCCAGTACGAGGATACGCTGTTCGGGTTTTACTTTAGCCCTTAGCTCATGTATCTCTTCTATCATCTCCTGCTCCAGCGCATGCCGCCCCGCAGTGTCTATTATTTTGACATCGTACTTCTCAAATTCTTCTACTCCCGCCTTTACTATCTCTACTACTCCTTTGCCCTGTGGCAGATTGGCAGAATCGAAAAAAGGAACTCCGATTCTATCACAGAGCTGCCTTAACTGCTCGGATGCCGCAGGTCGGTACACATCGGCACAGATAACCGCGGGTTTCAAACCCTTCTTCTGGAAATATCTCGCAAGTTTCGCACATGTGGATGTTTTTCCGGTACCATGCAAGCCGACCATCATTATCTTCTGGGATGCTAAAGGTACCTCCACTGCCTTACCCAAAACAGTCATCAGCTCTTCATAAACTACCTTTATTACGTGCTCCCGTGGGTTCAGCACCATTTTCTCCTTTAAACTGCGTTCGCGTATGCGATTTGAAAGCTCCTTCACCAGTGCAATCTTAACATCCGCCTGAATCAAAGCTCGCTGGATGTCACGCACGACTTCATCTACTATATGCTTGTCTATCCTATTCGACATTGCTATCTTCCGGACCGTCTCCTTCAACGAGTTGCTCAACTTATCTAACATTTTTTACGCTCCTGTGTCACTCAACTTAATTAGATCATCTTTTTGTGATAGATAACGCTACAAAAAATACACTTTGAGTATTAGCAAATAATTTTTAGATAAAAAAAATAAAAAAATAAAAGATAAAAAAAATAAAACTATGCCGACATAGTTGTGTACGGATGCGGCTCCTGGAGTTCGATCTCGTGTTCTGTTTGCGCTGCCTCACCGACAATCATGTCTATCATCCCTACGAGCGGGAACACCGTTGACGCGTGCTCTATTGGGCCATACAGGATGAAGTCATTACCCAGGAGAGCTGGAATAACGTTACTGCCTACGTCACACATCTTGAACGCCTCTGCTCCGGGTCCTATCCACACACCTCTCTCCGGATGTTCGGAATGCTCCTTCCGGTATTGCTTTATCCACGTCCACGCAGAAGGTGCATTGTGTATACCCAACCCACAGGGTATGCCCCATTTCGACTTGAATACCATCGCGCATGCACACGTAGACCCTGCCCCTGCACCAATGGGCAGCGTGGCAGGATCAATCAAAGGCTTTGTTATTCCACATTCCTTACCTATCGTCAGTATGCCCTTTTCAACGCCTCTTATCTTGATCGAGCCTGCTCCTGTCTCCATTAAATCCGCTCTACCCGCTACTGTTGCATCTTTCGGATTGAAAGACAATAGAATGGAACTTTCTAACGAGCTGTCCCTGACTATATCGTATTCATCGTCGGTTATAGACATGTTCAGCGAATTGTAGATTGCTTTATCTGTTAGCCCTACTTCATCGCAATATTTGAGCCCTGCCAGCTTCGCCTCCGGAACGGTAGAATCAATCAGGAAAGGACTGTCACTCTTCTTTACGCAGAACTCTATCTCTTTTATCATTGCCTCTTCCGATTCTGAGAATATCTGCATCCAGCATGGATTACCCGTCGTATCAGACATCTCATCCTGCATATTTATCAGTTCTTCAGCTTTCTTCTCGTCAAATATGCCTTTATCTGGGTCCTCAACGATATCATGGTTCGCGTAGAATATCGTACCCGCTAAAACTGTTGCCACTTCCCCGGGCTGGCCACCTACCTTCGTCTTCCCTATTTCATATATATCCTGTTTCCTATCAAATACAAACATCTTTGCTTTATCACCTCTTCTTACTTATTTTACTTATATTCATGCAACTATAATAAACAACACATATAGGAGTACCCCTACTACCACACCATACAAAGTCCCTATTGCGAATCCTAATTTCTCTCCCTGTTTTTGTGCCAGCTCACCAGCCACAAACTCTACTTTCTCGTCCATCACTTTTAATCTATCCAGCAATTTCGTATGCTCGGGTGGTGTAATTGCAATTGGAACAGGAGCGGCTAACTCCTCCAGCTCCTCTTCCAGCCTCTTCAGTTCCTCCTCTTCTTCTCCTTTTTCCTCTTCTGCCATTATTCTTACCCTCTTTTTCTTTCCTTTTACCCCTATGCACTACTCATCAACACAACTTTCAAGCCAGCAAGCGCCATGCTTATTAAGATACCCACTGCAAGCCCTTTTACAAACCCTACCCAGAGTCCAGCGGCAAACCTTGAGTCTTTCCCTATAATGATTACCAGTTTCTTCAGGTCTTCAATCTTTGCCGTTATTACCGATGTCTCGGGCGTTTGTTGTACTACTTTCTGTGGTGGCATTCAGATCACCCCCGGTAACGACAAGTAAATTAGCGGTAGAAGGATCAGAATAGCTAATATAAATCCCGCTATCAGTCCAGGGATTGTATTCTTTGAAATCGCCATTGATAACTTGTAATCACGTGCTAACATCTGAGATTTGTATCTTATGTCTTCCACCGAATCAGCGATTACACCCATGAAAGGATCAGCAGGCATAGCTAAAGGAAGTTCTATCTCTGCTGCTACCTCTTCCTCTGCTTCTACTTTCACTACCATCGGGTCTTCAGGAAAAGCACCCGGGTCTCTTGACACGCACTCCTGTATCTTCGCTTTTATCGCACCCGCGTCCTCGCTGCCGAGCATGTCAATCAGTTCCACCTGTTGTCTCAATCGCTCTACCGCTTCGATAGGCGCGTTCTCAATGAAAGGTATTGCACCTGCTGCATCTACTATCTTATGCGATTCAGAATCTATACCCTTTGCATGCATTGCCTTCAGCGAACCACCGCATATATGCCCGGGAACTTCAGGTCCTGCCAGTATATAGAACCTTATGTTTGGATTGCTAACAATATTAGCTATCTGCTTCTCCAAACCGATGTTCTCTGTCTTACACGCTCCTACCATCGCTGCACCCGCACTGAGGAAGTCTGCTATTACGTCATCTGAAAAGTGCCCGCCTGAGGAAGATACCACTACTGGATTCTTTGGATCGCCCACTGTATAATCGCCTGTTGCTACGGGCCAGCCCTCTGCCGGTTCTTTCTTCTCTACCATTGTTATGCACCTCCTAACCCCAAACCATACAATACAATCGCTATTAGCAATACGCCAAACATCAAACCAAGCATCAGCATTGTGATGAAGCCCGCTATATTCGTTATCCCTTCGCGATTGGGCTGTGCCATTTTGTATGTAGTTGTAGGAGTGAGGATGTCAAAAAGCTCGTCTACCGCTCTTTCTAGAGTCCCCAACTGCTCATCTATTGGCCCCAGACACACTTTATATACGCCTGGCTTTGCTTCCCCTACTGTAAGCGTTGCATCGTCCAAAACAACTCCGAATTTCTCATTTATTGTTAGTACCATTTTTACACCCCTCTCTTAGCCTCCTAATGTCTTTATCATACCTGTGCCCACGACCTCGTATGACTCTTCCAGACACGCCTTTACGTATGCCCTGTAAAAGACCACCCATACAATTGCACCGAGCACAATCAGCGATGCACCCTGAACTGCACCCAAAGTCATTACTGTGATTAGACCCAGGATGATGCAGTTTATGCCTCCTATCTCGATAGCCATAAGTAACGTTCTTCCTCTTCTCTCGTCAGCACCAAGGCATGAATTTAATGGCTGGAGCATCCCGAACCCTGCCATAATGAACATAAGTGCGACAAAAGCTACGGGTGGTACGGTTCCCAGTACTGGTTGTCTCAATATGGTATCGGCGTCCCATGTTCCCCCAATGATAGAACATTCCAGTATTATCGCCAGTGTCCCTGCAACTGCCAGTTCCATCATTCCTCGCTCTAAGCCCGGTATTTTCATGTTTATGAACTTATCGCCGTTTGCAAGTATCCCACTGACATACCCAATGACCGCCT
>JAOZPO010000034.1 GCA_029932715.1 Halobacteria archaeon
TACGCCTGAGATAAATTTAGTTTTTAAATGCGTTGAAGCAAACGAGTCCAGCTCCCCATATCCTTTCTTTCCTACAAAACACATTACATTGCACCCCTGTACCCGAATTAATGCCATTAGCTCTCTAACAGTCCTGTCAATATCTCCTACCTCTTCTAAATTGATAAAGACGGTACTTCTCTCTTTCTCCTTTATCGTATCCACGTGATCTTTTATGTCCTCTATTATCGTTACATTATCTCTATATTCCTGCTTTACCAATGCGGTAATATTGTTTATGTAGTCAGTATGCATAACCGAGGCGAACATGAGCGCCCTACCGAGGTTGAGTGCATTTATCGAAAAAGCATGTGCTAAGACATTATATGTTACATGATCGCCTTCAAAAAGGTTAAAATTGCCATAGCCCCCTGTGATCCGGTCAAGGTCTTTTATCCCTGTTGACAATCTCGTATCGCTGAAGTCAGGAATAGGGTCAGGGATAGTAGGATTTTCTATTGCCGCATCAACACCTCTAAACTCGACAAAGCATTTAAAAATGCCTTTATTAAGAGAGAATAGGCGAACAGGATTTGTTATCTGGCATCCTCGTAACTTTTGCATACGCATCCATCGCAACCGACGGTCTTCATACATGTCGCTTTCTACTGTTACTACACCATCAACGAGATAGTCGAGAGCGGTTTGCCCCAGGTATTCAACGAGTAAAATAATCTTCGTCTTTGTTCTCCGGGCGACATCGCACAAATTATGCTCTAAACCCTCTTTATCCCTTTGTTCATAATAGCCAGAGTAAAATGCGATTGCCTCCCAGGAATCAATGATAATAATTGGATTTTGCATCTTTTCTGTCCTTGAATAAACTGATTTTAGGAATTCAGGGACATTACTGTGTTTAAGCGGTTTTATGGTTACTTGCTTTAATGCCGTTGTGCGCTCACCTTCTGGCTGTGTAGCATCTACGATGTTATCAGGTGATATCTCGTCCTTTATCCATGGATGCTGCATATATAACGTATCCGCATCAACCCTGGTGGAGAGATAAATGCCATTTCCCTCCAGCGTGCTCAACAAAGTAAGAGCAAATACCGTTTTACCCGATCCCGGGGCTCCCTTTATCAATAACGTTTTCCCATAGTCATCTTTGAAGAAAGTGTTTATCTCGGTGGGAATACGTGAATAATCCTTTATCATTTGTATTTAAAATAACCGTTGTAGCTTTTATTTGTTTTATATTGCTCAATCGCTTAGCGGTACATTTGTATAACCCTTTTTATAGTATCTATACTATTTCTTTCGTAACTCTTTCTTTTTGAAAGAAAGATTTTTTTTTTATTTATTATTATGAAATAGTGATTAAAAGAATCAAAGGCGAAGAGATGCGAAAAAAGAGAAAGACAAACCCGAGGATTGAATGGTTGATAAATGAATTGAAGAGGACTGCGAGAGAGCGAGAGGGACCTATCTGGAGGGATATAGCGAAGCGGTTAGAGAAGCCCCGAAGGCATTATGCCGAAGTAAACCTGAGTAAGATAAACAGGTATTCAAATGCGAACGATATGATAGTGGTACCCGGGAAGGTGCTAAGTGCTGGTGCGATTGATAAACCGGTTACTATTGCTGCATTAAGCTTTAGCAAAAAGGTACGCGAAAAAGTTGATATTGATGCAGGAAGTGCGGGGAAGTGCATAAGCATTGAGGAATTGATGACGACTAACCCGAAAGGATCTGGTATAAAGATAATCGTCTGAGGCTACTAATAAAAAAGAAAGTGATGAGTGGAGAGATGGAGATAATAGATGGGGAAGGGCACATCCTGGGAAGATTAGCAAGTGAAGTGGCGAGTGCATTGCTAAAAGAGAAAGGGAAGAGAATAACAATCGTCAATGCCGAGCGTGTATTAATAAGCGGCTCAAAGGAGGCGATATTTGAGGGTTATAAAAGGAGAAAAAGACAGGGATCAAAAGAGCAGGGTCCTTACTTCCCTAAAATGCCTGATAGCATATTGAAGAGGACTGTAAGGGGGATGCTACCGTATAAGAAAGAGCGAGGTAGAGATGCTCTTTCAAGATTGCGCGTTTATTTTGGCATACCAGATGAGTACGCAGGTAAAGAGCGGAAGAGAGTAGAAAGTGCAGATGTGGAAAAGTTATCAATTGCGAAATACGTAACTTTAGGGGAAGTGAGTGAGAAGTTAGGATGGGTACCAAAGAAAAGGTAAAGCGGATAGTGAACCAGGTAGGGAAACGGAAGACAGCAATTGCGCGAGTAACGATAAAAGAAGGTAAGGGTACTGTGAGGATAAATAAGAAGTCCTTGGACATAGTAGAACCAGAGGTGGTAAGAGAAAAGCTTTCCGAGCCTCTGTCCATTGCTTCTGAGCTCCCCGATGTTAGTGGCGATATAGGCAGCATCGAGGTGGATGTAAACGTGAGGGGCGGCGGCTTTATGGGACAGGCAGAGGCAGCTCGGACTGCTATTGCTCGCGGATTGGTGGACTGGACGAAGAACGAAGGTTTAAAGGATATGTATCTTGAATACGACAGGAGTTTATTGGTCAGTGACGTGAGGAAGAAGGAGCCCAAGAAGTTTGGTGCAAAAGGAGCAAGAGCACACAGGCAGAAGTCTTATAGGTAGGTAAACTGAAAAATGATTCCGGTTAGGTGCTATACATGTGGGAAGGTAATATCAGAAGTATGGGACGAATATAAAGAGAGGATAAAGCGCGAAAGTCCTGCTAAAGTTATGGATGACTTAGGTATACGGAGATATTGCTGTAGACGGATGTTTTTATCGCATGAAGAGCTGATAGATGAGATGGCACCGTATGGGTAACGGCTGAGAAAAGAGGGGTTGTAGGGTAGCTTGGACTATCCTTCGGCGTTCGGGACGCCGAGACCTGAGTTCAAATCTCAGCAACCCCATCTTACGAAAAAGGGCTAAAGGTTGGTCTGTTTGGAAAAAGAGCGAAGGAAATATACTAAATACGAAGAAGCACGTATCATAGGTGCGAGGGCATTACAAATAGCCGCAGGTGCACCAGTACTCATAGAAACGGACGAAATAGACGCCATAGAGATAGCTATACAAGAATTTGAGAAAGGAGTTATCCCTATAACGGTGAAGAGGGAGGAATAGTAAGAATACGTTTATAGTTCTATCCTCCTGAACAGCTTCTTCGGCTTCACCAGCGCTTGCCCGCTTTCTATCGGCACCAGTAACTCATCAAGCTTTACAGAATGTACGTCGCTTTCCATACCTATCAGATGCCACATCTCCTGCATCTTTTCCGGCATCACCGGCTCCAGCAATATACATACCGCTTTTAGTAGCTGTAACACATCTTTTATTACTGTTCCACACCTCGCCTTACCTTCTTCTCCTTTCTTTATCAAATGCCATGGCTCTTGACGATGAAAAGCGCGGTTACCAAAGTCTGCAAGCGACATAACAGCGTCAACGAACTTCTTGAATTCGTACTCTTCTACTGCCCTTATCGCTTCATCTCGCCGCTTCGATATCGCAACAAATATCTCTTCCTCTATATCGCCTTCGGGTACCATGGCAAAATTTTTATGAGCAAAAGTAAGAACCCGGTGAACGAGGTTTCCAAGTACTCCAACCAGCTCATTGTTCACACGCATGGCAAAGGAGTTCCAGGAGAAATCTAACTCCTTCGTGTGGCTCGATTGTGATATTATGTAATACCTTAGCGTATCGGGATGGAAACGTTTTAAGAACTCTGTTGTCCATACCACGTTACCTCTGCTCTTTGAAAACGTCTCCCCATTTATCTTTACCATACCAGAGGCGACGACAGCATCAGGTAGCGAGTACCCGGCTCCTTTTAGCATCGCCGGCCAGAATATACAGTGATGATAAATGATGTCCGTGCCAATAAAATGTACAATAACTGCTGCATCATCTTTCCAATATCTATCCCAGCTTATATCCTCGTTTCCCTTTAGTAACTCTTCGGTAAACGAGATATATCCAATGGGCGCATCAACCCAGACATAAACAACCAGGTCATCCCTACCCGGGAATTTAACGCCCCAATCTAAGTTCCTGGTTATGCACCAATCCCTTAGTTCCTTCTTTACCCATTCCCGTGCATAGTTCCTGGCATTCAGCGTACCACCCAGGGTATCCAGATATGAAGCCAGGAACTCGGCGAATGCGGAAAGCAGGAAGAAGAACTGCTCCTGATCCTTGAAGACCGCATCGTTTCCACAAATCTTGCATTTCGGCTCTATTATCTCCCCGGGTTCGAGATGTTTACCACAACTCTGGTCGCACTCATCGCCCCGAGCAATAGCGCCGCAGTACGGGCATTTCCCCTCCACGTATCTATCAGGAAGGAACCGCCCACAGGTATTGCAATATGCCTGTTTTGTGATCTTTTTATAGACATATCCATTCTCTATCAATTTCTTCACTATCTCTTCCGTTCTTCTATGGTTGCTTTCCGAATCCGTCTGACCGTAATAGTCGAAGTCAACATTCAGCGCTTTGAACACCTGCCTGAAATGCTCATGATACCTCTTGACCACAGCTTTGGGTGTGATGCCTTGCGCTTCTGCACTCAGCACAATCGGCGTGCCATGCGTATCGGAACCGCAAATAAAACGTACATTGTAGCACATTTTCCTGAGCATCCGCACGTATAAATCCGCGGGGACATAAGTCCTGAGGTGTCCTATGTGGCACTCACCATTAACATAAGGCAGTGCAGATGTTACCAGAATAGGCTTATCAACTGGGATTTCCATTTCTTTATAGCATTAGGGTCTAAGATTATAAAAAAGCCTTTCTTTCAAGAAGATTAACGAGAAAAAAATAAAAACAGTGGATAATACTTACTCTGAAGCGGAAAAATGGTTATATGCAATAATAAAAAAACATACATGCGCAGCAGAGCTATTGCTTTACGCATGCGTTTCCATTCCACTCCTGTGCTCTTATCTCATTTCACGGAAAGATCTTCCAGTAATTGCTGGATTGGGACTCATTGAGTGCACGAAGGAGATACTGGTTCATGCCATCCATCATAGGGTCAGACCTATGATAACTCCAGCCATAGGGCATAAAAACAGCCCCTTCTGGTATCGTCTCTGCTGCTGCTAACGGGAAAACGCGAGTATACGGATTTCTGGCTCTGGACTCGTTGAGTGCACGAAGAAGATATTGGTTGACATTGTCCATCATAGTGTTCTGTCCTGTGTACATCCTATTCCATGCTCCCCCGCGCTCTGGCGAATTCCATAGTGGCACACCTATTGACGCCTCTGATGGGATCGTTAGATTATAAGGTACGGGTGTTGGACGGTACCCCGCCTGAGAGAATACATAATCCTGATTTCTAACTCCCTCTTGACAAACGACTGGCGTCACTCTTTCTACGGCTTGCCAACTTGCGATTACTGTGCTAACTGTACCACACAAGATAAATATCCCTGCTATGCCTAATATCCCTAACTTCTTTGCCCTATTCATGTTATTACCTCCTCAGTTCTATTATTCGGTATTATTAATTAATGTTCATCTCCCTTTATAAACCTTCCTATTCTCTCTTTTTATCTATATTTTTAACAGGGGTATGATTAAGTACTTGAAATGAAGAAAGTGGGGATTGCCGATACGACGTTTGCAAGATATGACATGGGTGCAGCGGCGATAGAGGAGCTGAGGAAGGGTGCATCGGTGAAGATACAGCGGTACACAGTTCCCGGCATAAAGGATCTGCCCGTGGCGGCGAAGAAGTTAATAGAGGAGGGAGAGTGCGATATTGTGATGGCACTGGGTATGCCAGGTCCTGAGGATATAGACAAGCAATGTGCATACGAAGCTTCGCTCGGAATTATAGCAGCACAGCTTCTTACTTCTCGGCACATAATAGAGGTTTTTGTTTACGAAGATGAGGTTGAGAAAGATACGGAGCTGGCGTGGCTTGCCGACCGCCGTACAAGGGAACATGCGCAGAACGTGATTAAATTACTGTTCACACCCGAAAAGCTGGAGCGTGAGGCGGGATTAGGAAAGAGAGAAGGGTTTGAGGATGCGGGACCTCTATAATTATAACCGTATCGCTGTGTCAATTACTTATGGATTATGCAGAAATAGCGCCTCGTCCTGCTCATAACTACGATCTAACCGTAGAGCAAGTTCTGCCTTTGCCAACTCTATACTCAGGTAAGAAACGTGTTCAGTCAACGAAGCCAGCTTCAATCGCAGTATTGTATCCATTACTTCCTTTGCACTCATCCCTACTATTCGTTCCCCGGTAGACACATGTTCAGCGCATATCTTTCTGATGCTTTCGTCTTCTATTTCTATAATACTAATTTTAAAGCTGCCCTTAGGGTCAACTCTCCACTTAGTATTCGCATTTGCAACAATAAGTCCTTTATCCTGGACACTCACGACTGGCTTCTTTCTCTTCTCCTTTAGCATCAAAAGCGCGAGTCCAACGTCCTTAGGAGCACTTTTGCGCGCCTTCGCGAGCATCATCAACTCAGATGCGATTCGCAGTTCCCTTACACTCCCCCGCGCCTTATCGCTGTATTCCGGGGTAAAAAGGATGTCGGCGTTCAACTCGGACGCGATACCTGCTAAAGTTGCATTTACACCTATGGAATCGGCATCTATAAGTTCTGTGACATTGCCAACGCCGAAAAATAGTGGTGTATTCTTGTCTTGCAATCTGAAGCGATAATAGTTGTATACGGATTCTGCAAGTCCATAACCTACTGCGTTCAATACCGGGTCAGCGATCAGGCGTCTTATGCCATGCTCCCTCGCTATTTCCAGGTTTTCATGCATACTCTCAATAGATGAGTCGGAAATCACAACTGCTGCTATATCATTTTCCGCTATTGCATCTGCCACTACCGGGATATTTTCTCTATTCACACTGAGTATCATATCGGCGCCGGATTGTATACCCGCGAGCAGGAGTTCGGCATCTAAGGTATCAACGGAAAGGGGAACGCCATGTGCGAAAGAGAGAGCAGCTTTTACCACGCTCTTTACCTCCTCTGGTTTCGCACCGATATGAACGCCAAGGTCTATGATATCAGCGCCGCTTTTTATTAAGTACGCCATTTTTTGCCGTAGTTCCTTCCTGGTCATCAACGTTGCATCTACGATCTCCGCGCAGACCTTCATCCTTGCACCACCACCTATTTTCACATTCTTTATGCTGAAATACCCCGTTACACTGCGTTCCAACTCAAACAACAGTTTATACGCTTCCTCTTTTCGCTTTTCTGCCAGAAAGACATCGGCAGGTATATGAGAAGAGAAATCCATTTTATCTGCTACTTTTAACGCTTCACCGAGGTCGTATGCGTTTCTGGGTCCCAGTCGAATAGGTGTAGCTATTTCATTCTCTAAAGAGGTAAAATCCGACCTGCAAATGCCGGATACCAATATAAGGTCGGATTTTTTAGATTTTTTTCCCGACAGTGCTTTTTTCAGCGAGTTCGGTGTGGAGAAAGCGGCGATGTTCAAATCCTGTGTAAGCACTTCGCAATCGAACGGTAAATTTACGGTTCTTAGTGCGGCTTTAACCATACCTTCTGCTTTCTTTCCCGTTGCCAGCAATATCCTCATGCCTGTTTTGGTACATAGATTCTCGCAAGAGAACAATATTAGTTCACATCTTCTCGTTCACTCATGCTCAAACCTTCGCATTACAATACCCTCGGCGACTTTTGGCAGGAACAGCGTGGACTTCTGAGGAAATCCTTTCTGCTCCACCCGTGCCTTGTATTCCACATCTGCTACCCGCAGCGGCTTCATGAAGAATGCAACCTGGTAACCGCGGGTATCTACTTTTTCTATTGCATCCTTTGGACTGGCGGTGAAAGCAATACTTTCTTCTGGTTTGCCAATAAGCGCAGGTGCAATAAGCCACTCATGCAGACTTATCACGTCCAGACCTATCCGTTCGCCTTTCGCGTTTGACAATTCTCGTATCCGCTGCTCATCAGCCCGCAATAAATAGAATCCTGTTCCGTCATACAGGCATAACCTAACGTCAAAATCGCTGGTCCGTTCGTTGAGCTTTGTATATACATCACTTCTATTGCAGCGTTCAACCGCAAAATTAGATTCTATCTTAGCCCAAAGCTCAGTCATGCGGCATTCTTTCACGCATCGGTGCCAGGGCAGTAATAAAAGCGCTCTATCGCCTCCTTCCACGAGCATCATAAGTGTATATGCCGTGCCTCCGTCTTTACACAGCAGATAAGAAGCGGTATACCGGTGATGCCCATCGAGAATCATAATGTGTTTGTCTCTCATCAAGTGCTCAATCTTCGCCATAACCTGCCTGTCCGAAACTTCCCAGAGCATGTGACGGCTGCCCTCTAACACGAAATCAACAATTGGCTTTCTATTCGCATTTAGCTTCAAGTCCGGTCTGCGAAAGCCGAGGTACTGCTCGAATATATTGTTTATAGCGTGGTCAGGCATATTGTATTCAGCAACAATAGGCGAGAAGTTCATACCACATTCTTTCATCAACTCATATCGCTCATGCGAGTTCGACTCGAAAGTCTTCTCATGCCCCAATACGTTTTGTGCATTTAGCTTCTCGACTTGCACCAGTGCTATCAGCCCGAATATGAAATAAGTTTCTCTTCTATCTTCTTCCGGGATTTGTTCCATTATCTCGCTCGATAACTGGTATCTGATACCATAGATATAATAAGCGGGTTTATCGTATTCAATCAAAACCCCTTCATTGAATAAGCGCAGTAAACACGATTGCGCGTGATCTACAAATTCTCGCACTGATACACCCTCTTTTCTCGTGGTGATGTGGATTATGTTATTCTGCACGGCTGAGTATTTCTCGTACCGCGAGGCGTCTATGGTATCATAGACAGGGCAAATGAACTCTGCGTTCCCTCCTGCTTTCGGGTTCAGTACTGTCACTTTGAATGGTTTTACGCTTACCATGAGTCTTGTAGAATGACAAATGTTTCGATATTATTGTAGAAGTTACCTATAACATATATACCATACAGAACAACCGAAAACAACGAAGCATGGACTGCACCCTAACCAAACATGGACTTGAGCAAGGAAGTTGCCAGATATTCGATTTTACTGCGGGTAAGATGCGAAAAGCATGTGACGCATCATATAAAGTTAAAGACGGGGTCCCATACCGGCTGATAAACGCAATCTTTCTTTCACGACCCGAACATTACCTGTCTATTTACCAATCTGGCTGCAACCTTGCATGCAAAAAATGCCATTCCTGGCAGTTCTCTCAGAACGCAGTGGGCGAATGGATGTCACCTTATGACATTTCAAAAGAGGTAGAGAAGTACCTGAACGACTACGAAATCACGTTTGTATCCAGAGAACAAGCCACGAGCTGGCACGCACACGAGCTTTGTAAATCCTGTGGTAGTTGCGTTCTGCATGGCACGAGAAGCAAGCGATGCCCGGGTGTGCTCGGCGTTGACAAGATTGAGTTGAGCGAGCAGGGTTGGGGTCCCGCGAGGAACATAGTTGCATTCACCGGTGGTGACCTCGCCTGCCAGCCGGATTTCTATGTCAAGTCCGCGGAATCTATAAAAGAGTTAACTGAAAGGGTATGGGTGCTTCTTGAAACTAACGGATATGGTCTGATACCGGATACGCTCGAGCGGTTACAACAAGCGGGAATAGACTCCTTCTGGCTTGATATAAAGGCTTTTGACGATACGATACATCGTAAACTCACTGGTGTATCGAATACACGCATATTGAAACTACCGGCAGAGCTAAAAGAGAGCGGATTTGTTCTTGAACTGCTTTCGCTCGTTATTCCCGGCTGGGTAGAGGCAGATCAGATTGGCAAGATTGCAACGGTGTTGGCATCGGTGGATGCTGAAATTCCTTTCACTATTCTCGCCTTCTTTCCCGCATATAAGATGATAGACGTTCCGACTCCGAATCTACGGCAGATGATAGACGCTTATAACGCAGCAAAGGATGCGGGACTGAGAAAGATCAAGCTGGGGAACGTCCATCTGTTTGTAAAGACACAGGAAGATTATGATGTGCTGGAAGAACACGTTGGCAGTGAAAGCGTTTAATTGGTTGGCTGATTTGTTCCAATTATAAAGATAGGCTTGCCTTGTTTGTTAGGTAAATATAAAAAAAGAACGAATCGTGACTAAGACACGAAATCGCTTGGTTTTGGCATTTCCTGCTTCAAGCCTTTCCTTTTCCTCACTTCCATCACCTTCTCAGCGAACAGGTTCTGCGGTATGGGTTTGAAACCTGCGAACTCGGTACTCCACAACGCTCTCCCTTCGGTCACCGATCTTATGTCTCCCGCGAAGCCTAACATCTCTGCCACCGGCGCTTCCGCCTGCAAAGAAACCATATCCTCTTCGGTCTTTATATCTATTATCTGCCCTCTTCTGCCCTGTAGTTCTCGTGTGACGTTCCCCATCAGGTTCTGCGGTATGTTTATGAACACTTGCTGTGTTGGCTCGAGGAAAGTCGCCTTTCCAAGCAGCATAGCTGCAAGTATAGCGCTTCTTACCGCTGGGATTACCTGTGCGGGTCCACGGTGTATCGCATCCTCGTGCAGTTTCACATCCATCAGTTTCACTTTTACGCCCCTGCACTTCTCCTTTGCTAACGGACCCTTCTGAATCACTTCCTTGAAGCCTTCCTGGATCAACTCCATCGTCTCCCGCAGATACTGTACCCCTTTGGTCATATCTACCAGCACATTACCCTCGATTATGTCTACCACACTCTTCGCCTCTATCTTCTCCATACCCGCTTCTATCAGTTTATCTCGCATTTCAACCTTGTTTTTGCCTACCGTTATCCCTTCTACTCTTATCTTATCCACCACTTCAGCACCTAAGGGTTCGACAGTGAAATAGAACTTGTTATGCCTGTTTGGCGATTTGCCCTCT
>JAOZPO010000035.1 GCA_029932715.1 Halobacteria archaeon
TATCCGTAGTAGGAACTCCTTTAAACGTAACACCAAAAAACAGCTTAACCTCTATTTACCAATACAACACCACATCAGATACATTCGCTAAATGCGACCACCTGAACGACTGGGGCTGGTGGCCTGCCACAGGCTCCGAGAGCTTCACCGAATTGGAACCCGGCAGAGGCTATTGGGTACGAGCAGAAACCGATTGCAATTTGAGTTTTGCAGGAACTGTGCCTTCTAACAGAAATGTAACGTTAGATACCAACTGGAACCTTATCGGCTGGTACTCGTTAGAAGAAGCGTTGTTAGGCGAAGAATCAGCAGTGGGAGACCCTTTTAACGTAACACCAGAGAACAGTTTGAGTTCTATTTACAGGTACAACACGACAACAGGCTCATTCGATAAATGTGACCATCTGAACGACTGGGGCTGGTGGCATGCCACGGGTTCCGAGAGCTTTGTGGAATTGGAACCCGGTAGAGGCTATTGGGTGCGTGCTAAGAATGCGTGTGTGTGGAGGCATGATGTATGAATATTAAAAATGCTTTGGAACTATTGTCAATTTTGGGCGTCTTTGTGATGATAGTCGCGAGTTGCATGGCTGCTGTTGATAATCGTTCGGCAAACAACGTATCGTCTTCAAATACATATTACGTCCCGGACGATTACGCACAGATTCAATGGGCAGTGGATAATGCTTCTGCATCTGATACAATCATTGTAAGAGATGGCACGTACATTGAAAACATAAACGTGAACAAGCGATTGACGATCCGGTCAGAAAATGGCACGACTAATTGCATTGTGCGTGCAGCGAATAATAACGATCATGTCTTTGTTGTGAGCGCGAATTATCTAACTATACGCGGATTTACTATAACTAACGCGACAGAATTCCAAAAGGCTGGTATTTACATCAATAGCTCTGGTCACAGCAACGTTTCCGATAACATCGTATCGAATAACAATTTCGGCATCCATCTGAGTTCATCGAGCTACAACAACACGCTGCAAAACAACACAGTATCGAATAATCATATTATTGGCATCTATCTGGACAATTCGAGCTGCAACACGATTACAAACAATATAGCAAACATGAACGAGCAAAAAAACATCGTCTTGGATTCTGGCAGTCTCAACACGCTTATTAATAATACGGCATCGTATAGCGGCAGCGGCATCTACATTCTGTACTCGAGCGACAATGTGCTTTTAAATAATACCGTATCAGAGGACTTATATGGCATATACCTGTTTTCTTCATGCGACAATAACCTAACGGGCAATATCGTAAGCTCCAATACGGGAGAACTCGGCGGCATCACCCTGTTCTGGGATTCGAACGACAACACACTCACGAGCAATAATGTGTCGAGTAACAGTCAGTACGGTATCTACCTGGATGCTTCATACAACAATCTCATCTACAACAACTATTTTAACAACACGAATAACTTCTTCGACGACGGTACCAACATCTGGAATACCTCTAACACCACAGGACCAAACATAATCGGCGGACCGTTCATCGGCGGGAACTACTGGTCGGATTACACCGGCGTAGATAATAACGGCAACGGATTCGGTGACACTCCTTACGACATAGGCACGAACAAGGATTTTCTGCCCTTAACACCAGAAGAATTAATTATTTGTGATATTGCATTAACAACGGGCTGGAACCTTATTTCTGCACCTCTTAACCTCACCACATGGCAACTCGGCGAGGAATCCGCAGTAGGAACTCCGTTAAACGTAACGCCAAAGAACTGCTTGACTTCCGTTTACCGGTACAACTCTACAACAGGTTCATTCGATAAATGCGATCATCTGGACGACTGGGGCTGGTGGCCCGCTACGGGCTCAGAAGGTTTTACGGCATTAGAACCCGGTAAAGGCTATTGGGTACGGGCAGAAAACAATTGCAATTTGACTTTTACGGGATCTGCACCCTTTGATTTGGATGTTGCATTAAAACAAAACTGGAACCTTATCGGTTGGTATTCGTTGGAAGCAGCATTACTTGGACAAGAAGCAGTAGTTGGTGACCCTCCTTTTAGTGTAACACCAGAGAACAGTTTAACTTCTGTTTACAGGTATAACTCTACAACAGGCTCATTCGATAAATGTGACCATCTCGATGACTGGGGCTGGTGGCCTGCTACGGGATCCGAAGGTTTTACGGGATTGGAACCGGGTAGAGGCTATTGGGTGCGGGCTAAGAATGCGTGTGTGTGGAGGCATGAAGCA
This sequence comes from Halobacteria archaeon, assembly GCA_029932715.1. GTDB lineage: Archaea > Halobacteriota > Syntropharchaeia > Alkanophagales > Methanospirareceae > QENJ01. The sequence goes on from JAOZPO010000035.1 coordinate 2,243, forward strand.
TAATGGTCTGCCGATAAGAAGCAGCAGTGCAGATTGTCCTTGCGGCTACCATTCGGGGTAACCCTATCACGGAACGCGCCGGTGGTAACGCCCACGTGTTAAGCTTGCAGGAAAGGTAAATGGTAAAAGGGGGAGTTCCAAGGGAGGAGGCAGAAGTATTTGGGATTTGGAAGGATTGGAAGGACATCAAGAGTTCGATTGATTGGGTTAGAAATTTAATCTGACGGTAATGAAAAACCCACCGAAAGTTCACTTACTATTTCCCCTGTTGCTACTTCTGCAGTACTATCTCTTCCTGCTCCAGTTTTATTTCTTTTGGTAAAGCTTCTCTTTCTAAGAACAGGCTTTTTATAGACCCTCCATCTTTTTAAATATTGTGTAGGAGTAAAAGTAAAAGCGAAGGAAGGGAAGAATAAAGCAAAATGGCAGAAGTAACTATAAACTTTGGAAAACAAATACGGTTGGCTAAATTATTAGTAATAATAGGAGTTATCATAATGATTTTATCAGCAATAGCGGAATTTGTCTATGGTGGAGATGCTTTTATCGTGAGTGAGATTCTGGGACTTGGATTATCACAAATCGGCATTGTACTCTGGTCAACCAATGTTTTGATGAGTCAGATTATGGATTCGAGAAATTTGATCCTAACTCAAATGAAAGAGTGGAGGAAAATTGACAGAAAATAAGCCAGAAATATTTCGCTTTACCAAAGAAATATTTTATACATAAAAATGCCAAAAATTGTAAGTGCAATGATAGTGTGTGCTATTTTAATCCTATCGTTGACTGTATATGCGCAACCGTCACCACATGGTATCAAGGGCATTGTGTATCTGTCAGACGGTGTGACAGAGACGCCAGCGGGCACGAACTTCAGCGTTAACGATACGACAAGTGGCTTTTTTATTCAGGGTACAACTGGTGCAGGACTACACAGCGGCTGGTATTCAGTTTCTATGAACGGCACCGGTGGTGACACCGTAATAATAAAGGCATGTAGCACCACGCACTACGGTGAAAGAACAGTTATACTTGTGGAAGATATGACTGGGATTGACGTGATATTGAATAAAACTTTAGGTCCACCGGTATTTGACACTGGCGCATCTGATTATCGAGACATTACCCTAAGAATGTTATAACTGAGATTGGTACAACATCACTTACCCATCTCAAACATATCGTGTATCGCCTGCGCAGCCCTATACGCATCCTCCTTCTTCACCACGAATGAGATATTATACTCCGAACTACCCTGCGAGATCATTATCATGCTCACCCCTTCATTGCCAAGAGCGGAAAAGATTTTACCGGCAACTCCTGGCGTTCCTGCCATGCCCGCACCGACCACACCCATTGCACATACGTTGCTGTTAGACGTGAAGTCCCTTATCACCGTACCGCTGGTATTAATGCTCTGTATCGCATTAATTGCTCTTTTCAGTTCTGCACTGTTTATAACGATAGATACCGTTCTCTCCGAAGAGCCATGACTGATCATGATGATGTCCACGCGTTCCATAGCTAAAACTGAGAATATACGTGCTGCGAGCTCAGATATGCTCTTCACTGCCGTACCTGCAATATTAACAATTGAAGCATTCTCAATAATGGTAATAGCTTTAGCTGCCTTATCCGTCTGTTCCGGCTCTTCAGCTATAAGCGTACCCGCATCTTCTGGCATTTGCAGATTCTTCACACGAATCGGCACTTTCTTCTCTATCACCGGCTCTATTGCCCTCGGATGGAGCACAGAAGCGCCGAAATATGATAGCTCCATCGCTTCCATATATGATATGTATGGTATCTTCCTTGCATCCTTTATTATCTCAGGGTCCGCACTCATTATCCCCTCTGTCTCCTTCCACAGCCACGTTTCATCTGCTCCTATTGCCGCACCAATGAGCGTAGCGGTATAATCCGAACCACCTCTACCCGTAGTTGTTATTATGCCCTCTTTCGTCTCTCCTATGTAGCCACAAACGACAGGTACCTTATTATCCTTCAGCAGAGGCATAATTCGCGCTCTTATCCTATCCTCTGCACCCGCTATTACCTGTGCATTGCCAAAGTCATCATTTGTTATTATCCCTGCTTCACCTCCTGTGAGATGCACCGCATCTATTCCTATTGATTGCAACGTGCCTGCCAGTATAGGAGCAGCTAATCGCTCACCGAACGAGACGATGTAGTCACACGACCGTGCAGTTAATTCGCCTAACAGACATATCCCGATCAAAGCTTTCTCCAGATACTCCATCTGCTCTCTTAGCTCTCCTTTCACCACCCTTAATATCTGTTCATCTGCTATTGCCTCGGACGCCACTATCTCGTGCATCGTTCTAAAACCCTGCACGAATTCTTTTACCTGCTCCACTTTACCTTCTTTTACTACGCGTGGTGCGATCTCGTGTAATATATCAGTGACATCGAATAGTGCCGAGGTAACAATGACCTGCTCTTTTACTGTGTCTTTGACGCTCTTTATCAAATCTGCTACTGCTTTTATCTTTACGCCATTTGCGAGTGATACCCCGCCGAACTTCATCACCAGTCTCATATCCTCTGTCACCCTGTTACCGCTTCCTCTATCTATATCGCATCCAAAATATTTATAGTACTACGTTATTATTGATATACCATAGTTAACGAGGAAAGGGGGAAAAAAATGGCAGGACAATTAGGTGGTGTGCCTATATTAATATTGAGAGAAGGCAGTGAACGTACGCGAGGAAAGGATGCACAGAGTTCGAACATAAGCGCGGCTAAGGCGGTAGCTTCTGCTGTTCGTACCACGTTGGGACCAAAAGGGATGGATAAGATGCTTGTGGACTCTCTTGGTGATGTGGTAATAACAAACGACGGTGTGACCATACTAAAGGAGATGGATATAGACAGTCCAACAGCGAAGATGGTAGTAGAAGTAGCAAAGACGGTGGATAGTGTCGCGGGTGATGGCACGACAACGTCAGTTGTGATTGCTGGAGAACTGCTGAAGAAAGCTGAAGATTTATTAGAGCAGGAGTTACACCCCTCCATAGTTACACTGGGCTACCGGCTCGCAGCAGATAAGGCACGGGAGCTGCTGAATGAAATTGCTTCGGACATTGATGTGGATGATGAAGAAGAGCTGAAGAAGATAGCAAAGACGGCAATAACGGGCAAATTCGCCGAAGAGTCTCGTGAGTTCCTATCAGAAATTGCAACAAAAGCGGTTAAGGATATAGCAGAGACGGGACGGGACGGTAGCAAAGTGGTAGATATAGACAATATAAGCGTGGAGAAGAAAGAAGGAGGGCGGATACAGGATACAAAGTTGGTGCAGGGGATAGTAATAGACAAAGAAGTACTGCATTCTGGAATGCCAAGGAAGGTAGAAGATGCGAATATAGCTCTGGTAAGTGCCTCGCTGGAAGTGAAGAAGATGGAGACGAGTGCAGAAATAAAGATGACAACATCCGATCAGTTAAAGGGGTTCCTTGATGAGGAAGAGAAAGAGATGCAAGAGATGGCACTGCGTATAAAAGATAGCGGTGCGAGCATAGTTATCTGCCAGAAGGGAATAGACGATCTCGTACAGCATTATCTAGCGAAATACGGTATTTTAGCTGTGAGAAGAGCGAAGAAGAGTGATATGGAGAAATTGGCAAAAGCAACCGGCGGTAATATCGCGACTAACCTGAAAGAGCTAACCAAAGCTGATTTAGGATATGCCGGGCTCGTGGAGGAGCGTAAGATGGGTGGCGATAAGATGCTGTTTGTAGAAGACTGCAAGAATCCGCATGCGGTCTCTATTGTGATACGAGGCAGTACAGAGCAGGTGGTAGATGAGGTCGAGAGGGCTTTACACGATATGATCATGGTAGTAGCGAGCATATTAGAAGATGGTAAAGCAGTTGCTGGTGGCGCTGCCGTGGAGACGGAACTGGCGCTACGAATACGTGAATACAGTGCATCGCTAAAAGGGAGAGAGCAATTAGCGGTAGATAAATTCGCAGAAGCGCTGGAAATAATACCGAGAACGTTGGCGGAAAATGCCGGGCTCGACCCGATAGACAAACTGGTGGAATTGAAAGCGGCACATGAACGAGGCGATAAGAGTGCGGGCTTGAACGTTTATACCGGTACAGTAGTAGATATGTGGCAGGCAGGAGTGATGGAGCCGCTGAGGACGAAGAAGCAGGGTGTGGAGTCCGCTACGGATGTCGCCGTGATGATACTTCGGATAGATGATGTGATAGCGTCAAAGAAAGAGAGTATGCCGCCTGGTGGAGCAGGAGAAGGTATGCCGCCTGGTGGGATGATGCCGTACTAACTAACCCACCTAAAATCTATTTTTTTTTATTTTTTATTGCTCTTTATCCCATAAACCACACACAGGGTCCTCACCGAGATAATCGCCGGAAAAGGCATACGCTCTTGACCGGCAGCCACCACATATTCGCTTATATTTGCACGTTGCACACTGCCCTTTCAAGCTCCGTGCTCTCAACGCCTTGAACATCTCCGAGTTTCGGACAATATCTAAAAAATGACTCTGTCTTATATTTCCCGCCTTCGCCGGCAGATATGCACAGGGCGTTACATCGCCATTTGGGAATATGTGAAAGCGAGTGATACCAGCCGTGCAGCCTGTGAACTCAGTTCCATCATCACGATCCACAAGCCCTTTAGCCTTCAGATAAGCCCAGTATTGTGGATTGCAAATCGGTTTAAGCCACGTATTCACTTCCTTTTGCTTATTCACTGTATAGTCAAAGAACGCCATGTTTTCCGCACGGGACAGACAGGCATCTGAAATAGCCTTTCCACGCCCTACGGCAATCAGATAAATGAGATAAATACGCCAGAGACCTGATTCATCCACGAACTTGATTATTTTCGGTATTTCTCTGTAATTATCTCTTGTAACCGTTGTGAATATCTGTACAGCAAGCCCTTCCTCTTCACATGCCTTCATTCCCCTGAGCATGTCTTTAAAAGCACCGGGTACGCCACGAAACGCATCATGTGCTCTGCCTATACCATCAATGCTCATTGCAGCACGTTCAAGTCCCGCTTTCTTCAGTCGCTTCGCAACTTCATTCGTTATCAATGTTCCATTCGTTGCCATCACAACCTGCATATCAAAAGACGCAGCATATTCTATCAGTTCATAGATGTCATCTCTCAGTAGCGGCTCACCACCCGTGAATCCGAACTTGACCGGCCCGAATTTTGCCGCCTCCTCTATGAGCCCAAAACCTTCTTCTGTACTGAGTTCCTCAGGGTCCACCTCACTGATCGAGCAGTGTTTACACTTCAGGTTACACCGCTTCGTGACCGCCCAGATGATTTCACCGGGCGAATAGCTGAAACAGCCCGTTCCTACCGCATCGTTTGCAAATATATCGTCCTTATGCGTGCTTATCCATGACTTTAGTTCTGCTGCTTCTGACATTTTACAGTCTGCTCTTTTATACTATAAAATATAAAGCTGCTCTTTTATGTTCATATTCAATCAAAAACGGATATAACACATAGCAATAAGCGCGAAAGATGAATATCAAAAAGAAAAAAGCTACACTATCGTCTTATATACCTCCAGTGTCCGTTCTGCAATTTTATCCCACGTGTACCCCTTCTCGACTATTCGTCTCGACTCCTCCCCCATCTTCGCTCTATCAGCACTTAGCATCTCTTCTATTGCCGCTTTTATTGCACTCACTGATGTGCCACACAGAATACCATTCCCCTGAATGAAATATTTATTATCTCCTACATTTGTAGCAATTATTGGCAGTCCCGACGCCATCGCTTCAAGCAGCGCTATCGGCTGCGCCTCAAGCTTAGATGGCAGTATAAAGACATCCAGGCTTCGATAGAAAGAAGCAGCGTCATCCACGTAGCCCAAAATCATTATCCTATCATCCTCCAGCCTTTTTAACCGCTCATACGCAGGGCCCGTGCCCGCAATCTTTAAATATATATTGTCCAACTGCGATTGTTGCATTAAGACCTTCATCGCTTTTATCATAGCTACCAGGTTCTTCTCTGATGATAACCGTCCAAGATAACCCATACAGATCGCTTTTCCCCCATTAGCGCCTTTATCTGCTTTTAACGGATAGAAACGATTTATATCCACTCCATTAGGTATAACCACGGTTTCGGTCCCGTTGCCATTATCGCCATATCCTGAGCTACATCTGCGAATATCGTCCGCTATTTCTTCACTTACCGATATAAACTTCTTTGAACGTCCTGAGTATAAGCTAACGAGCGTTACTATAAGCGCTTTCGCTAATTCACCGCCTATACTACTACCCACAGGAATATGGAAAGTATTGACAACATTAGTCTTAGAGCAGATGGAGGAGAGCGGCAGTAGAAATTCCGATGACGTCGCGGCATGGTGTATATGCAGGATGTCAAAGCCTTCTATTTCCCGCTTTATCTTCCTTAAAGACAGATCAAAGCCATAGGAGATGCCACCCGAAGAATTGCCGAGCATAAAAGAGCCCAGCGAGAACTGATCTATACTCTTTACTTCATGCCCTAAATTCTCAAATTCACGTGACAGTGCATCCACATGTGTTCTTATTCCACCGTTCACGCTTCTGTGGTAAAAAGCTATCTTCATTGTCTATCTTCTATCCTTGCTCGTATTGTCGTTTTATATGAATAAATATGTATGCTTTTTTTGTTCTGTATGGAATTACAGGAACTAAAAACATATCAGTTCAAAAATTCAGTAAAGAAATAGTATAATTGCTATAAAGATGAGTATGAAAGTAAGCGTGGCAATCGTGGCGATATCGGCACTAACAATATTATTCCTGCTTTTCGCGCTCTTTAACCTGGGTGCTACCACGATGCCTTCTTCCTGCTGGCAGCCGCCAAAAGCTGCTTCTGGTGAAGAAGAGGTTGTTTTTGACCTGGGATCAATCCAGCAAGTAAAATCAGTCTATATATTCTTGCACGATGCAAAGCGAACGAAGTTTGACTTATATGGCTGTACCGTAGCGGAACAGCGTGCAAAAGATTGGCGAATCATTACTTCTTATGATAATGACCCCGTAAATGATGTGCACTTTTGCAAATGGGACAAGAAGGATTTCGGTAATACCAGTGTCCGGTTTCTCAAGTTCGTGTTCGATGCCGTGGATTCGGACGGTAAGATAGGGGAGATTCTGGTAATATCTACGGATAATAAAGTGATAGCTATCGAAGCGGAAGGAGACATTGAAGAAGGTCCTGCGCGGTTAATTGACGAGCAGCAGTGCGTTAAACTTCCGATTACGCAGAAGTATAGCGCGTACTTTGACGAGCTGTACTATGTGCGAACTGCGGAAGAGCATTTGAAATTCGAAGAGCCCTATGAATGGACGCATCCACCTTTGGGGAAGCTCATAATCGCTTCTGGTATTCTAACTTTTGGCATGAACCCGTTTGGCTGGCGTATCTTTGGCGTTTTGGCTGCTGCCTCGATGATTCCTATAATATTCCTCATGGGTAAACGTATGTTCCGAAGCGTATTAGCGGGTTTCTTCGCCGCTTTTCTACTTACATTCGATTTTATGCACTTCTCACTGGCACGACTGGCAACAGGCGAGATATACATCGCTTTCTTCTCACTGCTTATGTTCTACTTTGCATTCGATTATCTCTACAAGCGGAAGGAGAATGATAAACGCACTTCTCTTTTCATCTGTATTGTCCTTTTCGGCTTTTGCTTCGCTGTGAAATGGATTGCGATCTTTGGTTTGGCGGCGGTTTTGATTCTGTTGTTGATCAGCAATCTAAGAGCGAAAAAGCCGTTTATTAATGACTGGATGACGGTTTTAGCTGGTTTATTCGTTTCCGCGGCTATTTACATCGCGACTTACATTCCGGCAATGCTCGCAGGAGAGGGGCATGGCCTTCTGGACGTCATCAAGACGCAGATATATATGTTTGGCTACCATGCGGGAATAGAAGCAACACATCCTTTCTCTTCTCCCTGGTGGTCCTGGCCCCTGATGTTTAACCCCTTTGACCCTGGAGTTCATGTACCTCTTTGGATGTATTCTAACACCCTCGATGGTACTGTCTCCACTATCGTTCTGATGGGTAATCCCGTTATATGGTGGTGCAGTATCCCCGCATTGATTCTCATCGCGGCAAGAGTAATAATAGCGAAATTAAAGAAAACAGGTCAAGATAATAGCGTTGAGCTATTCATACTTGTCCCTTTCCTGTTGCAATGGATACCTTTTGTATTCATCACAAGAATCCTGTTCATCTATCATTTTATGCCCAACGTTCCGTTCATGATATTTTCTCTCACTTATTGGTTAAATGAGCTACATCTGAGGCAAACCACGCGAAAGAGTACTGCATTGTTCTTTATTTCGTACCTGCTTGTCTTAACATCAGCCGCAGTTCTTTTCTTACTGTTCTACCCTGCAATATCGGGTTACCCTGTAACGTATGATTATAATGCAGGTTTAAAATGGTTAAGCAGCTGGTTATTTTGATGCTCTGCTATGGATGCTGTCTCACAATTGATTTTGGCACCAATACAAATGCTTTATATAAAATAGAAATACAATATGTTATATGAAGGGGCCCGTAGCTTAGGTTGGTTAGAGCGCCCGGCTCATAACCGGGCGGTCAAGGGTTCGAATCCCTTCGGGC
>JAOZPO010000171.1 GCA_029932715.1 Halobacteria archaeon
CAAAAGCGGGTGCGAAAGGTACAATAAGCAAAATCGCAGACTGGATTAAAACAGTGGAAGAGATCGTAAGTATTCAGGAATCCTCATTACAAAACCAGGAACAAGAGGAAATCAATAATAGCGTGAAAGAATAAATAATGCGTCTGCACAAGGAAGGAGGGATAAATGAATCCGAAGTAATGTATGCGAGAGAAGCATTTATATATTTAGTACTTTTACAATTATCCATTACTTATTGTATTGATAACTATGGGGATGGATAATAACGTGGGGGGAGAAGAGGAAAAGAAGCAAGTATTGATTGCTGAAGGGTCTACGTTTATGAGCATCATGCTAACTGCGGCGCTGGAGAAGCTGAATTATGAGGTCATTGGAACATCTAAAGACGGTAACGATGCGATAGAGAAGTATAGGGAACTAAAGCCGGATATAGTACTGGTAGATCCGGGGTTAAAAGAGAAAGACGGTATCGAAGTAACCAGTATAATAACAAAAGAGAACCCGGCTGCGGTTGTTATTATGCTACTCACAGGTACGGAAGCGGACCCTGACATAATAGTTGAATCGGTAAGGGCAGGGGCGAAGGGCTATATGAGGAAGCCAGTAACCGAAGCAGAAATAAAATCACGCTTAGAAAGTGCACTGAAGCGGAAATAGGTAAAGTGAAAGCTGGTGTATCAGCACTTATACAGTAAAAAGCAAGTGCTAAAAGGGACAAATGACAATAGATAAAACCACATATCGTGCGAACGACATAAGAGGAATTGCCGACTCCCAGCTCACTGACGACTTCTGCACTATTGCCGGGCTGGCGTACGTGGAACTACTACGTAAACACCGCAATAAGGAGCCACAAGAGCTAAGAGTTGTCGTGGGTAAAGACGTTAGAAACAGCTCGCCGCGACTAAAAGCAGCATTTGTTGATGGTCTTATTAGCAAAGGCGTACATGTCATAGACATAGCACCAGGGACGAAGATAAGCTCCACACCGATGATGTATTTCGCTACGTGGCTGTTCAGTGCGGACGGCGGTGTTGAGGTCACGGGCAGCCATCTGGATAAGCAATGGAACGGTTTCAAGCCCTGTGTTGGTTCAGAAAGCGCCACTGAGAGCCAAATAAGTGAGATGTTCAATATGGCAGAGCGGTACGAGAATACATTTAAAACTCACACGACTAAAAAAGGCGAGCGCGAGGAAGTAGTGGACGTTCTACGGGATTATCACAATATGATAATAGCGAACGTAGTTCTGCGTGACAGGTGGGAAGAGCTGGCACTGACCGCTCTTTCCGGAGGAATCACATTAAAAACCGCTCTTGCCACGGCAATAGAAGAGATAGAGCAATTACCGGAAGAGAAGAGAAAGCCGTTAAGTGGTTTAAAAGTAGTATATGACGCTGGTAACGGCACCACAGGCGTAATCGCACCTCCGATCTTCCGCGATTTGGGTGCAGATGTATTCGAGCTGTACTGTGAACCGGACGGTAATTTCCCGTATCACCTACCAGATCCAACGATACCGCGTTTCCTGGAAGATTTACATGCCCAGGTTCTGCGTAAAGAAGCACACATCGGCTTGTCTTCTGACTGTGACGGTGATCGTGCAGGTGCGGTATCGCCGGGTGGGGAGAACATAATCGGCGAGCAAATCCTCGCTATGCTCTGTAAGCACACCTTAAAAGGGCACTCAAATGCAATAATCGTGTATGATACAAAATGCTCGGATGCGATAAAGGAGATAATCACGGAGAATGGTGGCGTGCCCGTGGAGTGTAAGACAGGATTCTCGTTTATCAAGTCGAAGATGGATGCTCTTGGTGCTGTTGCGGGCGGCGAGATGTCGGGACATGTGTATTTCCAGAAGAATAATCGTGCGGACGATGCGGTATTCGCATTCTCTGAGCTTTTACTGCTTACTGCCGGGGAGTTACGGCACAAACGCGATACAAGTACAGTTGATGCTATGCTTGAAAATTTCGTGACACGATACGTGAACACGCCGGAGATACGGATTCCCGTAGTAAGCGATGCGGAGAAGGAGCGGGTAAGCGATGCGGTAGAGGAATACTACCGGGAGCTTGCGGCACAACAGCCGGGGGAATACAGAAGAAGAACCGATAAAGCGGGCAACGACATAGACGGTGTGAAGATAGAGTTCCTGGCTGAGAATGGTTGGGCATTGGTACGCCGCTCGAATACGTCACCTGTAATTATCCTGCGGATGGAAGCGAAGACCGAAGAGGGACTTAGAAACATAGAAGCACATGTGATAAAGAGGTTTATGGAATTTGACAGTGTTGATCTGGAGGCAGATGAGTTGGTAAGAACAGTGGTGCAACGTTTATAATAGCAGAACCATGTATCGAAACGACAAATAGGCGGTATGTATGAATTACAAGGAGATAGAGAGTGAATATAGAATAAAAAGAGAGGCTATACTTGCTGCATTGGAATATATAGCCGCTTTTGTTAGAGGAGAAGAGATAAGACCAGTAGAGATAATTTATCATTTTTAGTGGATACGCTCAGGATAGAATACGATTTCCTCTCTGAAGAGGATTTCAAAGAGGAGAGAGATTCGGTAGAGAGATTGGTGCATGAGTTAAAATAAGGTTCATAATGTTTTTATGTATGATGGTCACCTGCATCAAGTAAGTAAATATGTGACCGTTAGGAACATGGGCGATATGTGCCAAGGAGAAAGGAACTAATAGATAATCATAGGTGTTCGGTTAAGTACAAGTCAACATAAATAATCAATAGGAGTTGTTCTGATATAAGTTCCACATATACAACTTTTTTGATTATTCAA
>JAOZPO010000172.1 GCA_029932715.1 Halobacteria archaeon
CCGGTCGTGGGCTCGAGAGGCCCGCATGCTTGGCCGAACTACACCAGCGGAGCACTATTTCACTGACATAACACAAAGTAGCTTCCTTAAAAAATAGCTTACACTTATTTCCTTATTAAAAGTTCCGAAAGGTGAATTTAATGTTTTTACGTATTACCGCTGCTTTCTACATCTGCAAGGACCATCGGCAGCGATTTTAATTCTCGCCGCAGCGGGTCAAGCGCTTCAAGAGTGAACGAGCCCAACAGCGTACTGTCCCCCTCTTCTCCAAAGATTACATCGGCTCCACCTATCCTGTCTCCATACTTGAAAATTTGAAAGAAAGGTTTGTTTTTCACCGTTCCGGTTTGCCAAGAGCGATAAAGGCATCGCATACCTCATTCGGATCGCCGCGCATCACTATTTCGCCTTCATCTATCATTATAGCTTCGTGTACGAGCTCTCGAACCACATCGAGCTGATGGCTTACAACCAATATGGTAGTATTGAACCTGCGATTCAGCTCTTTAATTGAGTTGGCGATTTTACGAATTGAAATCGGGTCAAGGTCCCCGAAAGGCTCATCTAACAGTAGAACTTCGGGGTTTGTTGCCATCAAACCTGCAATTGCCAACCTGACATGCTCTCCCGCACTTGCTTCAGCGTTGTGCCGCCTGAATAAATCTTCCGATAGGTCAAGAGCATCGAAGTATGGCTTAGCAGCCTTAAATGTTTCAGAAGCAGGGAATTTAGGGAAAAGCTCCTGGAACATGTCCATACTGAGCCCCAAATCTTCAAGCTTCTCTTTCGCCTCTAATTCCGGCATGTCCGCAATCCTGAGTAGTGCGTCAAGAGTTACATCGCTGACATCGTGTTCCTTCGCTGTATCCATTGCCTGCCTTACCATCTCGAGTTTCTTTATACCAAGTTTTTGTGCAAATGTGTCCTGAACGAGTTGATATGGCGGAAGCGTAAACTCCTGATGCAAAACGCCCAATTTGCTTCTTGCCTCTATTGCCCTTCTGCTGCCGAGAGTGGAAATATTAGCAAAGTCCACCGTACCGATCTTGTATAATACCCAGCCCTTATCTGGCTGCTCAAGACCTGCAAGTAATCGCATCAATACTGTCTTACCCATAGCAGAAGGACCAATTATGCCCAGCATTTCGCCTCTCGGGATCTTCAAGTTTATATCTGGCATCTCTATTGTCCTTATCAACGTGTTGCTCGTGTATAGCACGTATTTCTTCCATAAGCCATAAATATCAATCATTATGTCTTTCTTATTTTTTATGGGGCTCAGAGGCTTAACCGGCTCGAGTTGAGCTAAGAATTTGCCGGTTATTGCTTCTACGCCTCCTTCATCTATTATCCTGCTTTTATCCATCCAGATCAGCCGATCAGAGAGGTATTTATGCACTTCGGGCATGTGTGACACAACCAGAGTACTAATGCCTGTCTTCTCGTTTATCGCCTTTATACTATCAAGCAGTTCCTTCCGTGATATCTGGTCAGACATCGTACCGGGTTCATCCAGTAGTAATAACGGAGGTGATTTTGCAAGCTGACGTGCGAGTAAAACCCTTTGCTTCTCTCCTCCACTTAAAATCGGATAGAAATATTTATACTTCTCACGCAGTCCTACGAGGTCAAGTATTTCAAGCGCTTCATCCTTCAACTCATCATATTCGTCTTCAATCTGTGGTATCTCTTCAGATCCCTTTTGAATCCCACGAAGCCGTAATATGATGTTATTCAACACTGACTGATTCCAGAGTGCAAAAGAACGCTGAAGATGGTAGGCAGTCTTTCTTCGCAGCGTTCTGAAATCAGAGAACGGAGAATCAGGTGTTACCTTAAAGCCCTCTATCTCTATGCTTCCCGCATCAAACCGCTCATAGCCACGAAGCATACGAAGCAAAGTCGTCTTCCCCGCACCGCTCTTCCCTATTATTCCCAGCGTCTCGCCATTGTCTATCTTAAAGGATACATTATCCAGTGCTACCACTTCTTTGTCTATTTCCGGCAGTTTATATCTCTTACACAGTCCTTCTACACGTAATGTTTCTCCCATCTTCATCGCCTCTTAAATTAATGCCTCTTAAATTAATATGTGAGTATAGCTTATAACATTTATATCATTAATCAATGCTACCGGAAATAACGTAAAATCATGAAGGTATTTATAAAGGGTAGGTAATTAGGTGTTATAAAAGACGAAGCTTGAATGATGCGATAGGGGGAGAGTTCAGCGGAGAAGTAGTTAAAGTTTCGATAGAGATGAGTAGCGGTGTGAGATAAGGATGTTAGATGAGTTAGAGAGAAGGAGAGCGAAAGTAATAAAGGAAGCGGAAGAATATAAGAGTAAAAGGGCGGAATTAAATTCTGACGCGAGTAAACTGGCAGATTTAAGGGATGAGTTAAATGCCCGGATACGTGTAGCGGTAGAGGAAGCCAAGGGCTTTAAAGAGCAGCGGGAGGTTTATGAGAAGTTAATAGAGGACAACAAGACAAAGCGAGGCGAGTTAAACAGAAAAGCGTCTAAGTACTATTCGATGGTGGAGAAGCTGCGAAAGAAGAATGACATGCAGAGTATCGAGACGTTCGAGGGGCTTAGAGGAAGGATAGATGAGTTAGAATTGAAGCAACAGGTAGAGGTGCTGAGTAAGGAGCAGGAGAAGAAATTAGTGGCGAAGATAACGGAGCTGAGGAAAGAGTTTGCCAGGATGCAGAAGGAGTGGGAGAAGGATCAGAAGCTGAAGGAACTGCTGAAGACAGCACAGAAATACAGGGAAGAAGCGGATAAATGTCATGAAGAGGTATTAACACATG
>JAOZPO010000173.1 GCA_029932715.1 Halobacteria archaeon
TGCTTGAGGATTCGGAAGAGGTTTCTACTGCTGGAATTATATCATCACAACTTGTTTTGTCAGCGTATAATCAGGATATTTCATGTATCTGTGCCCTCCTCTTTTCTTCTTTCCCGGGCTTTTTACCAGTCCCGTCTCATTCAATACTCTACCTACAAAAGATATTGAGACACTTTTGTCTGTTTTGGCGTCATAATTTTTCTTGACTATATTAGAGCCGATGAAATAGCTGTTTTCTTTCTCTAAGTCTTTTAAAATGCGCTAAACTTCACATCAACACCACAACCAGAAGAATTATGAAGACCTTAGCAATCAGACTGCACAGATAATTTATAACTGTTATCTTCATGCCCAAGCGTCCAAACAGTGAAATATACATGGGAAGACTGATTTTTAGATACACCAGGGTTATGATTATCATACTTCCGATAAGGAGTGTTATTATAGCCTGTTTCGCCGTTATTACGCCTTCTGTTAGCAAAGCAGCAACAGTAGCATAACCCGCGGAGAAATGCGCTAAATCCGCTATGAGCACGGTTATACAATCACCGGGTAAATCTAACAGGCTCAAAACCGGCTGAAATAATGAACTGATATAGTCCATAACGTCAAGCGTGAAAAGTAGATCCACAACTAAAAACGAGACGATCATTATTGGTATTACCTTTTTTAGCGTTTTAACCGATTTCCTTAATGCCGTCTTTAGCTTTTGATTACGCGAGCTTTCGTTAATAGCTATGTTTAGTGTGTCTTCAAAATCATTTCGCGGTGGAAAGTGCGATTTGGAATAAAGGAAAGCAGCGAACGTCTGAATAAAAGCAGAGAGAAGATTAAGCGCGATGTAAATGCCGCCAATGTATGGACCCAGGAGCACGAGTGCTATGGGCGCCTGCACCCTGAACAGCGATTCGCCCACGACAATAGGGAATGTGCACATCACTACCGTAAGTATAGTCTCAGTATCGCCGATTTTACCATCGTGATAGAACCCGGCTAATGTGGATTTCCCTGCGGTAGGATTGAAAAAAGAAGCGAAAACCGCGAATACACCCTCTTTGGGTAGGTTTGAGGCACGGCATAACGGCTTTATCTGCGCTGATAGTTTACTTAGCAAGTTACTCTCGAGCACGAGATTCGCTATTATCACGCCGATGGTAATGAGGATTACTGCTCTAACCAGGTAAATCACGATGTCCATATACGTCTTAATAGTATTTATAGAAAATTAGTTTTGTTTGCGTTAAATTAGAGCCATGATTTCCCGGAGAGATGCTTCTGCAGCCATCCTGTGGATCTTTATCTTTTGCCTGCTCTTTCAACACCGGAATGATTTCAACCAAATCTCCCATAGTTTCACACACAATCCTTATATTATAAGCCATTATAATGAATGGTGAATTTTGGATCTGAGAACGAGTTTTGCGATGCAATAACCGATAATGTCCCGGGCATGCTTATCCTTCAGGGCAGAAGATTTTCAAGCGGCTATTAGCCCGTATAAGATATTTGGACTGGGTGTTATTCAGCATCATATAGGAACTCTGAGATACGAAGAGCACAAGAAGGAGAAGAATAAGCAGATAGGCAAGTTATCGTAGAGCATGTCATCGGCTGGATGAAGAACTTCCACATCTCTTCCTATGTCTATCGGACAGAAAAGGATATTTATAGCACGATTGTACAAACAGTTGGGGGATTAATAAACTTTAGAAGAACACTATTGTGCAACAACTTTAATATATAAATGTGATTGCTTATATTAAATAAAAGTTCCTTCTGTAAATCTATGTAATCCGTGCTTTCTCTCATAAAAAATGCCCCAGTGTGGTAAAGGACATCCCTTGGGCTTGCGGAGCCCAAGATCCGGGTTCAATTCCCGGCTGGGGCACTTTTATCCATTTGTACCACTGTACCATCACTCCGCTCGGCTAAAATCACTTAGAGGGTGTTTGAAAAGTAAAAAACTACTTTGAAATTTGTAATTATGTTTAATTGTGGGTGTATGGAGCGGAAATCATACCCCAGCGATTTTAATGATGCCGAATGGCAAATCACTGAGCCTTTGATCCCGCCAGCGGAAACTGGCGGTAGACCTCACGAAGCAAGGAGGAGCTTTTGGCGATTGCAGTTGATCTGGGCGGATGGGGGATATGCCGTAAAAATTGGTTAATTGGGCAAAAGAATCCTGCCACTGGATTTTGGAAATGGTCAAGCGAAATGACGATAATCAAGCTTTTAGATCGTAAATAGACATTCTAAACACCCTCTTAGGAGTTTTTCATGGATGTTGTATAGCTTGTTTTTATTTATTTATCTGTTCGCCCTTTTTGAATTCTTCTCTCCAGCACGTATAGCCACTTTAAGCCAGTTCTCTGGGGGCACAAACGGGCATACATAGTTCTTGCTGTATGCGCACCAGGGATTATATGCTTTATTAAAGTCCAGAACCCATTTCCCTTCCGTTGTGCTGTCTCTCTCATACTCAAGGTCCATATACCGTCCCGCTCCGTATGTCTCCTTACCACTGGTTGCGTCCTTGAACGGAACAAACAGCCGTTCCTCTCGAGGATCGCTTTTATATGCCTGCAGTGTGCACTCATCATCACCGACTTTAAATCGAAATTCAGCCCAGCGCAAGAAATCACGCTTGTTCCCTCCGGTATCTTCAATTTGTAACAGCTTTTTATCGCCGTGCTCGTGAAGTTCAAGTTCGAACCGATAGTCTATGTCAGGGGGATAATATACGAGACCTTTGAACTTCGCTCGCTCTTCCGGCGGTATCGGCGATTGCCAGTGCAC
>JAOZPO010000174.1:0-1006 GCA_029932715.1 Halobacteria archaeon
TGTGTCTTTGGAGACGTATTCATCGCGTTTCTTTCTCTCTCTCTATCCACTGTAAGCTGGAGCAGCTCTTGAAGAAGGCGGAACTGAACATATTCTCCAATTGATGCGGAGTTAAGGTTTGTAATATTTCCAATCAGTGTTTTTGCTTCAGCACATTCTCCAACACCTTTGTATTCACCACATCCTTAGCTTCGAGCCAGCCACGGCGAGCAGTTGCCACGCCGTATCTTATTACATCCCGCATCTGCATTGCATTATGTGAATCAGTAGAAATAGCAACTGAAACACCATAATCCTTCGCCATACGGCAATGCACATCATTCAAATCCAGCCGGTTAGGAAAAGAATTAAGTTCCATGATTGTACCCGTTACCTTTGCCGTTTCCATAAGCTTCTCCATATCTACCTCGTATGGTTCCCGCTTACCAATAACACGACCCGTGGGATGCGCAATTATATCCACATTCGGGTTCTCCATAGCAGTTATAATTCGTTTTGTCATCGTGTCTCGATCCTGTGAGAATTTACTATGCACCGCACCTACAACCACATCTAAATCCTTCAATATTTCATCTTTATAGTCCATAGAGAAATCCGACTTGATATCCACCTCAGACGCAGAAAGAACCCTGAATCTCGTGCCTTCCGTCTCAAATCGCTTGTTCACACGCTCTATCTCTATCTGTCTCTCCGCTATTTTAGCCTCATTCATTCCACCTGCAATGCCGACCGCAGGCGAATGGTCTGCTACGGCAATATACTCATAATGCAAAGCGATAGCCGCCTCCGCCATCTCCTCTATGCTGTTCTTACCGTCACTCCATATAGTATGCACATGTAAATCGCCCATCAGATCGCTAATCTCTATTAGTTTAGGCAGCCTCCCGTCCTTAGCGGCTTCTACCTCGCCTCGATCCTCTCTCAGCTCAGGTGGTATATATGCAAGCCCTACGCTCTTGAACACTTCCGTCTCGTCCTTGCCTCCTATTTTAGTATCGCCACTGAA
>JAOZPO010000174.1:1016-2794 GCA_029932715.1 Halobacteria archaeon
GAAGACTCCGTATTCATTTATCTTTAAACCCTTCTTCATGCCTAACTCACGTATCCGTATGTTGTGATGCTTGGAACCCGTGAAATAATGAACCGCAGCACCAAATGACTCGGCTCCTACCACACGTAAATCCACGTTTATTCCTCTTATTACGATACTTGACTTCGTCTCCCCTTTCGCCACTATATCTTCTACACCATCAAGACTTGTGAATGTATCCATCACTTCCTTCTGGCTCTCCGAGACCACTAATATGTCTATATCGCCCACTGTCTCACGCATTCTACGTAAACTGCCCGCAATGGTTATTGTATCCACCACGTCCAACTTCTTCAACTCGTTCACTATTGATTCGGCATAAGGCAGCGCTTTGGATAGCAACGTACGACCTTGATAGCGCCGATATTGCTCTATTCCTTTCAATATGTTCTCTTCTACTTTGCTACCCAATCCAGAAAGACTTTCTAACTTATGCGACTTTGCCGCTACCTCCAATTGCTCTATACTACTTATTCCAAGCTCGGCATACAGCTTTGATATCGTCTTCGGTCCGATGCGGGGAATAGCTAAGAGCTCAAGTAAATCCGGTGGTATTTCCTGCTTCAGTTCTACATGTCTCTTGCAGTCTCCTGTTTCCGCTATCTCCACTATCTTCTTTGCTATTGCGTCACCTACACCCTGTATCTTCTTTAATTCCTTGACGCCACCTCGTTCTGCAATCACCTTCAAGTCCTGCGGTAATGACTCTATCGTCACAACCGCACGCCGGTACGCTCTTATTTTGAACGGATTCTCGCCTTTTACCTCTAATATGTCTGCGATCTCTGCGAAAATCCTCGCTATGTCGAGATTGATCATTTTTGGATTATCAAAGTAGTATTTAATCCCGCACTTTCCGCCTTTCTTCCTCCCTTATTGCCTTGTCCAGAGCAATCCCCACTGCTTTGAATATCGCCTCTATCTTGTGGTGTTCGTTTTTACCTTTTGCATAGATATGGATAGTTAAGTTTGCATGTGTAGCGAAAGAACTAATGAAATGTTCTATGTTCTCAGTGCTTATATCCTCCACCCTTTCCCTGCCGAAGTCCACTTCGAATACCGTATAACTCCTGCCTTCGCCTCCTATACTGCCTATGTCCACTGCACATCTCGCTATAGACTCGTCCATGGGTACGACAGCAAAGCCATACCTGGCGGTCTTCTCCCGCTCGCCTGAACCACCCAGCGCCTTTTTAAACGCATCACCCAGCGTAATACCGACATCTTCTATTATATGATGGCTTAAGTCCCCTTCTGCGTTCACAACAAGATTAAAAAAGCCGTGCTTTGCTACTGTAGCGAGCATGTGGTCAAAGAATTTTATCGTGGTGCTTATGTCAGACTTGCCAGCACCATTTATGTCCAATTCTACCTTGATCTTCGTCTCTTTCGTCACCCTTTTTATGGTTACTGTCTTCATATTCGGGTCATCTCCTAACTATGTTAACAAGGCTATATTTAAAAAGGAGTTCGCACCTGCTAAAATTTTGATAGGTTAGCTTCTGCAATTATAAACAATCTATTGCCTTTTAGCCCCCGGACACAATTCTGATTATACTTATTTCGCCTTTATCTACTTTTTCATCCTCAGGTACCGGCTTTCCGTTACGAAGCACTACTACTTCCACAGGATTCACACCCAGCTTTTCCAATACTTCCTCGTATGTTCCCTCTTGCGATACTTCTATATCCTTCTCTTCTATTTCATCAGCAACGATTCTTACTTTCATGTATTTTAA
>JAOZPO010000175.1 GCA_029932715.1 Halobacteria archaeon
ACAAAAATTTCGCGGTCCTGGTTCATGGCAGACCGGTTCTTATGAGCACTAAATATCCACTGGAAGAAAGCTCGTTGAGAGACGACAAGGGATTTGTTTTCCCCGTGCGAAAGGAATTCAACTATACACAGATACTGAACAGCTTACCCCTTGGGCTTTTCAACGATATAACAAAGCTCAGAGGTATAACCAGATACTTCTTTGACCTTACTGACGGCAATGCCGAAACGGTTATTCGTATGTACAAAGACATCCTTGATGGGAAGACGGTAAAAAAGTCCGTGAGGCGGAAGCATACCCGCGGGCATTTTTACCGCGGTGTCGAATAACCAGCTCATGCTAAAAAATAGAGAGAGCACCTTTAAGGTGCCTGCTTGTACTCCTGAGACCCAATGTTTGTTTGTTTATTTGCTGTTTATTTATTTATTCCGCGGGATAAAGTGTTTTTATACACAGGGGATTCTTTGTCAGTAGATTCCTTATTGATATAATACCCACGATTTTGTCCTCTTCCATCACTAACAGCCTTCTTATGTTATTGTCCGCCATAAGCTCGCAGGCTCTCTCCTGAGGTGCATCCGGCCCGATGGTCACTAATGGCGATGACATTATCTCTTTTGCTTTGATTTCACTTGGTATTTTATTCTTTATTGTTACTTTTAGCGCTATGTCCCGATCAGTGACAATTCCCACAGGTTTACCCCCTTTTGTTATCACTATGCTTCCCACTCCTGACAATTCCATGTCCTTCGATACCTTTGTGATGGGTGCGTCTTCATCCTCAGTTAAGACTTTTGGTGTCATTATATCCCTTACCTCTAACAATTCCATTTCCGTTCCCATAATTTTACTATCACCTACCTCTTGTGTTTATATAATACCACTTACAAATAGCCACTTAAAAAAGCTTTTGGTTATTATTTTTTTTTTTAGTACTGGTACTTGTGATTTGCACACATTTCCCGGCATGGATGCCTATCTATGGGCGAGTTCTTTTAAATGGTAAGCGAAGCCCTTTTCCACTCGTGCCATGCCGGTAATCGTGGAACCGGAAAATCCCGGATGCGTAGCTGGACGTTGATTGCTGCTTCCTCCAGTAAGTGCTATGCCTGAATTTCTTCAGGATTTTCTCTAACTTCTCCCTTTGCTCCTCCTGTGACTTCTCATCTCCGCTCTTAGATTCAGCATCATGATACAGCAGTCCAAAACTGTCAAATATCTCTCTCAGCTCCTTGTCATCTATGTAGTGATTCACAAGCACACCCAGCTCATCATACACTTCTCTTAACCGTTCTATGTACTTCTGCCAGCTTTTTCCCGCTAACAGCACTTCACAATCGCTTAAAGACCGCTCAAGTCGGTCCAGCGTCCATCCACTTGCTAAAATGCGTACCTTAGGATAAAGCCGCTTTACATATTCCGGCTTTAGTGTTAACAGATTCCTGATGCTTATAATACCGATAGGCACGTCGTTTTCTACTACGGGCAGCCTTTTTATGCTCTCCGCTGACGCGAGTTCACATGCCTCTTCTACTGATGCTTCAGGACTGATGGTGAGCACTGGAGTACTCATTACTTCTTTCGCTTTTATCTCGCTTGCTCTTTCATCCTTCAATAGGACCTTTAACGCTATGTCCCGCTCGGTAATAATCCCTGCTAGTTTCCCTTCCCTCGTTATCACTACGCTCCCTATGCCCATGTCTGCCATATCCCTCGCTATACGAATGAGCACGGTATCTTCATCTTCCGTGATAATCGGCGTGCTCATTATATCGCGTACTTTCGACTTCTCTCCTTTATCGCTCTGCACCATGATTTCTCCTTCTGTTTATCCATTTCACCTTTTCTGCTCTTTTAATAAAAAAAAGAGCTATACCCGAACACATACTCTGCCAAAGAGCGATTTTACCATTCAGACTTATGCCGGTCCGCCACAAAATCGCTATCAGTAGAATAGCAATCACAGTCCGTTTATCCATTATCACATCACCAAAAGTACCTTTTATACCCTTCATAGTCCTGATTACCTTTCTATTATCGCTTACAATAATATATATATGTATATTGCTTTTCAACTTCAGTTAATTAATATTACACGTGTGACGCGAGCGATCACCGCCATGTCTTTACATTAGATATAATCACAGAACCTTCTTCCGAATCGCTAACGGCTTTTTCCAATGCTGTATCCAAACGATCAGCAAAAAGCACGTTCTTACCCTCTATTTTACCCTTGAACTCTTCACCTACAACTATTATCTCAACGAAATCCGGTGCCTCTGTCTCAACCAGTTCTTTCAGTTCCTCCGCATCCACACCCTCACATACATATTGCGATTCCACGCCAACAATCAAGAGCACTTTTTCTGATATTCGCCTTGCCATCTCTGTTATCGCATCGAGGAACTTCAGTTTCGTACCCGAATTGGAATTATCAATCAAAAACCGTCCTTTTTGACGCTTCAACTTCAACCTACCATTTACAGGTGATATATCCGCAGTATTGAGCTCTTCTGCTGGTATACCAAGACTCAAGACAGTGCAAAGAGCCGCTTCTAAGCAGTTCCTGTAATAATCCCCTGCAATATAAGAATCAATAGGGGTGAAACTAATTTCTCCACTTATAAACTCGCCGTTTATGATACGTAGACCATCAAAAATGACCTTGTTCTCTTCTATCCTCAGGTTTCTACCGCTATCACCGTACGTATTTCCACTCATGTTTAATAATCTGATAACCCTGGATGGACCACGACACTGCTGCCTTTGCC
>JAOZPO010000036.1 GCA_029932715.1 Halobacteria archaeon
GAAAACTGGACCAGGATGCTGGATGGTGTTTACGAAGAGAAGGAAGCGGTGCTGCGTATAAAAACTGATATAGCGGCTAAAGACCCTGCGTTAAGAGATTGGGTCGCATTCCGGATTATAAAGAAGGATCATCCGCGAGTCGGCAGAAGATACGTGCTATGGCCGAATCTGGATTTTGAATCTGCAATAGAAGACCACTTGCTTGGCATAACGCATATAATACGTGGAAAAGACCTGATGAAATCGGAGAAGCGGCAGCAGTTCTTATACGATCATTTCGGCTGGCAATATCCGGTAACACTGCACTGGGGTAAGATAAAGGTACAGGAGTTCGGTAAATTTAGCACTTCTGAACTCAAGAGAAGAATAAAAAAGGGAGAATACGAAGGCTGGGACGATCCCCGACTACCAACGCTAAAAGCACTGCGTAGAAGAGGATTCCACCCGGAAGCGATTCGTAAGTTCTTTATCTCTATCGGTATAACGCAAACGGACATCGCGGTGAGCATGAAGAACCTGTATGCAGAGAACAGGAAGATGGTGGATGCACTCGCATCACGGTATTTCTTTGTGCATAAACCAGAAGAAATGCGTCTGCGTGATGGCGATTCTTTTGTGGCACAGGCATTGAAGCATCCTTCGGGTTCGGATTACCGAGAGATAAGAACCGGTAGCACTGTTTACATAACAGGCGGGGATTATGCTAAGCTAAAAGTAGGCGAGAAGATAAGACTGAAATATCTACGCACGGTAGAAATAGAAAGTATTGACCCGTTAGTGGCTAAGGTTATAGATATGGACTCAAAAGTACCTGTTATCCACTGGGCACCAGGGAATGGCATAAATGTTACGGTGAAGAAGCCAGGAGGAATAGATAAAGGCATAGGCGAGCCTTTGATTGGCTCTGAACTCGGGAATGTGGTGCAGTTTGAACGATACGGGTTCGTCAGGATTGATTCGGTTGTGAGCGAGGAAGTAGTAGCGTATTTTACGCATTAGGTTCCAACCAATTACGAGAATCAGTCAAGATTTTACGAGCTTAAAATTTATTTTACCCTTATACAATGCGCTACCTAACACGACTCCACTTGCTCCTACCTCTTTTATCCACTTCACGTCCTCTGCACTACTTACTCCACCTGCTATCACCACAGGAACGCTTGCAGCCCCAACAAACTCCTCTATGATCTCTCTCTCCACTCCGCCCATCAAACCTTCAACGTCTATGTTCGTGAACAGCAGACTGCCTGCACCCATCTCTTCTACCTTCTTCGCCGCAGCCTTCGCCTCTATTCCTGTTACTTCTCGCCATCCATCTATCGCCACTTTTCCACCTCTTGCGTCCAGTGCGACCATAACGCGCTCAGAAGAGAACACATCTGCCACTGTTTCTATAAGCTGCGGAGATTTCAATGCGGCAGTACCAAATATTACTCTATCCACACCTATCTCAAGGAGCTTTACCGCGGCTTCGTAAGTCCTGATTCCTCCACCTACCTGAATCTTTGCTTCCCCTTTTACACCCTCTGATTCTGTTATCTCTTTAATCACGCTAAAATTGCCCTGCTCCTTCATGAACGCGCCATCCAGGTCTATTATGTGCAATCTTTTTGCACCCTGAACAACCCATTCTCGCGCTATCGCCACCGGATTCTCAGCAGAGAATATCACCGCATCCTGCTTACCCTGCCGTAATTGAACGCAGTTACCCCCTTTCAAATCTACCGCAGGTATAACTTCAAATCCCGACATCGTAGTTTGAGGGTATGTGTGCGTATATAAAAAAGTAGGTAGGCAAAGAGGGGGTGTGTTTTTATAACGCGATTTATATCTATGGAATGGAGATGAGGGAAGAGCAGTTTCTTGAGGAAGTGCAGTATTTCAACAGCCAGCTATCAGCGGTTATCGGGCAAAAAATAAAGTGTGAAAGCAATAAAATCTTAGCCGATGCGCTGAATTACATAAGAGATACGGGGGGGAAGAGACTTCGCCCTATCATCTGTATTCTATCCGCGGAAGCAGTTGGCGGCTCACGTGATAAAGCCGTGTCCACCGCAATAGCAATTGAATTACTCCATAACGCTACTCTGGTTCATGATGACGTAATAGACGAGAATTACGTACGCAGGAAGAATCTATCTAATCCCGCGAGATATGGCGAAAAGCGGGCAATAGTTATTGGAGACCTCCTGCTTGGGCTTTCTTGTGAGATGCTGGGGCGCTGTGGCGAGCCGGAAGTCATGAGATTGGTTACCCGTGCTATCTCTGATATCGCTATGGGGCAGTATCTGGAGTTTACGTTACGGTTACGGGATTTAACGGAGGCGACAGAGCAGTTATACATGGAAATAGCGGAGCTGAAAACCGCATCTGCATTTATGGCAAGTGCCGAAGCGGGGGCGATACTCGGCTGTGGTAGCGAAATAGAAAGCGAAAATCTCCGTAATTATGGTAAAAGCCTGGGTATAGCATACCAGATTCAAGATGACGTTTTAGACATCTGCGGTGACCCTGAGAAGACGGGCAAATCAGTGGGATTAGACATAAAAAATGGAGAGCGAACGATTCTTGTGATTCACGCATTGAACAATTCGAGCCAGGCAGAGAAGGCGTATGTAGAAGAAATCCTGATGAAGAAGAGGGAAGCCGGTAGTTCCGAGATTGATAGGGTAAGGGGGATATTAATAAATTCGCACGCGATTAACTATGCAATTACGCTATCCAATGAGCTTGTACAGGGTGCGAAGAATAGTATAGAAGGACTTGAGAATACAGAAGCAAAGCGGAAACTGCAGCTCATTGCGGATTTAGCTGCGCAGAGAATAGAAGAGCAGGCTCAGGACACATTTATAGATAGATAATGAAACAGGCGCAGTGCCCATTTGCAACTGTACATTTAACGAATTCGTACAGTTTACGCGAGTGCACCCATTTATTTACGTAACGCAAAAGGAAGCGCGTGATACAGGCTCATCATATATCTGCTTTCGCTTTCTTAATTTTTTTTTTTTTTTGATCTTTTCATTTTTGTTTCAATATCTGTAATTTTAGTTTATAATACATACAGAAATAGCCGTTATATGCTGCTGTATGCTCTAACGAGTACTTATAAAGTTGTTAATCTTAGAAATAGCTGCTGTATGGAAAGCTTTAAGTAATATGAACGCGTATATATGAGATAGGAGGCGCAAAAAACAAAAAAATGAAATGCAAAAGAAGTGTAATAAGTCTGTCGCTGACCGCGGTAATACTGGCGATAATGATGGTGCCTGCAATGGCTACACCACCATCAGGAGGATACCAAATAGACGGTAACTTGAGTGATTGGGGTGTTAACCCCGGTTCT
Organism: Halobacteria archaeon; assembly: GCA_029932715.1. GTDB lineage: Archaea > Halobacteriota > Syntropharchaeia > Alkanophagales > Methanospirareceae > QENJ01. The sequence goes on from JAOZPO010000036.1 coordinate 3,347, forward strand.
GACTGGAACTCGGAAACAGCGAAGAAGCAGGTAGAGGAAAACTATCCCGGGAGTGGAGATAATCCTGGGGACGAACGATGCGATATAGAAGCAATGTATATAGATGAGGATGAAAACGGTCCGTGGGTCTATTTCGCTATTGTAACATCGACACCAGAAGACGGTTTTCCACACCCATATGCCCCGTCTGACCCAAAAAAGTGGATTATACCGGGTGATTTAGCTTTGGATTTGAGTTCCCCCACAGACGGTTGGTTGAACACTGAAGATCCAAGTGGAAGATATGGTTTTGAATACGGTGTAAAACTGACAAGTCATAACTATACTGATGTTGGAAAAGGAACGCCTGTTCAGGGACACATAGGATCCGTTTTCAAAGATCCTGTTTGGGTAAAGATAACCACTTACCATGCTCAAAACAACGCGAAATTTACTAACATGGTCCAAGGTAGTGGTAGGTCAGTGCTAATATGGGAAGCCACAGGCGCTGATATTGCTTATGTAGAGGATGATTGGGAGGACGAGGGTTATGCTAATTACGTAATAGAGATGAGGATACCCAAGAGCGCATTAGGAATATCAGATCAAGGTGGCTTGCTTAAGTTGCTGGCTACACAGAGCTGTACAAATGACATAATAGTAACGAGCTTTGACTATACACCAATCCCGGAATTCGCAACAATCGTAATACCACTGGTTATGACCCTCGGTCTATTTTATTACTACCGGAGGAAGCGGCGTAGAGAATAGAGAATAGGTGGCAGATAAATTTTTGTAGCCCCTTTTTTATTTTTTAGCTGATAAGACAGTAGGAATCGTGTGAACTGGAGGGCAAGTAGAGCTGGTAGGTGTTGTTTGTGGATATTGATAGAATAAATACATAGGTTTTAAATAAATCCGTAGTTTGAGACTTGCTATAAATTATATCTTTACGTTTCTACTCATGTTGTTGTATAAGCGGTATGAAAAGCAAAGAACTAACGCTTTCCGGGACTTTCGTATATGGCAATGACTTTGAAGAGAGGGAGGGTCATATAGTAATAGAACGGGGTAAGATAAAAGAAATAGGTACGGATAGAACAGAATCCGGTTTAAAAGGTATTATAATTCCCGCTTTCGTTAATGCACATACGCATGTTGGCGATTCGATAGCAAAAGAGCCTGATTTTATGCCATTGGATAAATTAGTAGGTCCAGGCGGGTTCAAACAGAAAGTATTAGCGGAAACGCCACACAAAATGCTGGTTTCTGGAATGAAGAATACAATTGAGGACATTTTTTATTCGGGTACGCAGATGTTTGCGGATTTCCGTGAAGGTGGTGTTACGGGTGCGAAAGCGTTGAAAGAGGCATTTAACTTGGTGCAGGAGAGTTTAAGTATGCGGATTCTTGGTAGAACAGGTAACAATAGTCATGGAGACATTAACTCACTTCTTGACCTGGTGGATGGAATAGGGGTAAGCAGTGTTGCGAACCATAAACGTGAATATCTGGCGTTCTTAGCAGAAGAGGCGAAGAGTAGAGGTAAAAAGCTCGCTATCCATGCCGGCGAGAGAAATGTGGCAGATATAAAAGGAGCAATAGAACTTGAACCTGATTTCATTGTGCATCTTATAAAAGCAACGCGGGACGATTTCCGGCAGATGTGTGATAGTAATATAGGCGCTGTTGTTTGCGTGCGCTCAAATCTGGTGACCGGGATGGGGCTGCCCCCGTTACGTCAGATGCTTGAGTCGGGATTGACCGTGGGTGCTGGTACCGATAACGTAATGCTCAACTCACCTAACATATTCTCTGAGATGGAATTCATATCGAAGATATTCCGAATTGAAGCGAAGGAGGTGCTGAAGATGTGTACATGGAATGGCGCAAAGGTGTTGGCGGACGAGGGAATTGGCACGATAGAAGAGGGTAAGACTGCGAATTTGCTCGTTATCAGTACTGATACAGCGAATATGAGGAATGTCAGGAACCCGATAAAGGCTGTGGTGAGACGCGCGACACGAAATGACATAGCGGCGATAGTGTATGAAGGGGAAGTAAAGAGGTAATTAGATTTAAAGCGAAGCAATAAATAAGGAATTAAAAGTTGACATTCGGAAAATAGGAGAGAAAGGGCGGGAACTCTTCAAAAAGATTTCCGAAGAGCTGGAGAGTGATTATTTGGGTAAGTTCGTGGCGATTGAAGTGGATAGCGGTGATTACTTCATTGGGGATACCAGTGTTGAAGCAAATAAGTAAGTATCAGGGCAAGGTATTTTATCTGGGAAGATCTGGTTTTCATGCAAATGAGCGGTACCCCCTATCAAGCAAAGAAATATTTAAGTAACCTCCGGCCATCTCCGAAAGTCAAGTTATAAGGCATGTTTCCTATCAGGATAGCAACAACAGAAACTTAAAAAAAAGAAATGGTTTGTGCTAAAAGAAGAAAGAGGGGGGGATGAGAAAGTGTTTTCCAATCTGAAAACGGTGTTAAAAGAGCTTGGCAGTATTTTGGTTATACTTGGAGTGCTCATACTTTCACTGCTCGTGGTCGCTTATATCTTTGGAGAGCTTTACGTGATAAAACCGTTAGTATTCACGGCTATTGCAGCCTTAGCCCTCGGATTATCGCTTAGATACTCTTTTAAGACCGCAAAAGAGCCTGAATTTAAAGATGCGATGGTATGTGCGGCGTTGACGTGGCTGGTCGTTCCCGCACTCAGTTCACTCCTTTTTATTATGATAGAGGGGATGAGTCCGCTGGATTCGTTCTTTGAAGCGATGTCCGGGTGGACAGGAACGGGTCTGACGATGATTGCACATCCCTCCTCGCTTACACACACAGCGCAGTTCTGGAGAAGTCTAATGCAGTGGGTGGGCGGCGTAGGTGTGATTGTTTTGATGCTCTCCATTCTGGCACGCCCCGGGACAGGGGCATTTGCATTGTATAAAGCGGAAACGCGAGAGGAGCGAATAAAACCAAGCATTATATCCACGGTGAGGATGACATGGTGGATTTATCTTATTTTAACCTCTTTTGGCATAGTTTTATTCTTCCTCGCCGGGATGAAGCCATGGGAAGCGCTGAACCATGCAATGACCGCAATAGGGACAGGAGGATTCACTGTAACAGATAAAAGTATAGCATATTACAACAACTTTCTTATCGAATTGGCAATTATTCCGATGATGATTTTAGGAGCCACACCTTTTTTAGTGCATTACAAGATGCTAAAAGGTAATCTCAGGGCTTTTTTTAAAGATACGCAATGCCGAGCTTTTGTCGTTATCTTGTCTATCCTGCTCGTTTCCCTGTTCGCAGCCAATTACTCATTATACGGTGATGTTTTAGGCTGTCTCCGTTTTTCCTCTTTTCAACTTATATCTGGACTGACGTGCACGGGGTTCCAGACAACAGGTGTGCATGGGTGGTCGGGAACAGGGCTGATTATCGTATGTATGAGCATGATAATAGGTGGTGGTGCGGGATCTACGGCAGGGGGAGTGAAATTAATAAGAGCGGTAATAGCGTATAAATGGATAAGATGGTCATTACGGAGGAATTTTTTGCCACCAAGAGCAATAATTTCTCTCAGACTTGGAGATAGACTATTAGAAAAGGAAGAAATAGTTAAAATAGTCTCAGAAGCGAGTTTGATTATTATTCTCTGGCTTCTGTTCTTGTTTACTGGGATATGTGTGTTATCGTCAGTGGTGGGTCCACAATTTCAGTTGGGTGAGGTCATGTTTGAGGTCGCTTCTGCACAGGGGAATGTAGGATTATCTACCGGGATAACAAATGCGGGGATGTCATACATTGGGAAGGTAATGTTGATATTAAACATGTGGATAGGTCGTCTGGAGATAATCCCGGTTTTAATGCTTTTCCGGGTTCTTGTTAGAGGATTTGAGCCAATATAGTCAAAATTCCCGCCACCAAGCACCAAAACACAAGCAATAGTGAATACCAAAACGAATGCATGACTCGCCGCCAAAAAAGTATTGCCTTTTTGGCAGTATTGGCATTGATAAGAGTGGGAATGGCGTTTGCCCTCATGGGGGTGGTCATGATAAACTCGTGCAGGAATGCACAATCCAGCATAAAGCGAACTATTACATAAAAGTGGCATTCGTCAATCAAAACGCTCGTAACGTTACAATAGTAGGAATCTACGAAAGCAGCGAACCCATAACTGTAACGGCGACCCAGAGCGAAGACGGCAGCGGCGTAAATATTCTTCTTTTTATATATTCCGCTTTATTTATATGATTTGCATACAAATGTCCTCCAGCACAAACAAGCATGCACCAAAATATATATCGCATCACCTATTGAAACCAGACACGGTAGAGCGTAGGAAGTATCAAATAGCGATAGCAAAAGAGTCAGCGAAGGAATCCCTAATGGTTGTTTTACCTACCGGCTTGGGCAAGACGACAGTAGCACTTCTGGTATTATTACAACGGCTGGCAAAGGGCAAGACCCTTCTTCTCGCGCCTACTCGCCCGCTGGTCGAGCAGCATTCAGCGTTTTTAAAAGAAGTACTAAAACTCGATGAAGCGCTTATACAAACCTTTACAGGTACAGTTATGGCAGAGAAGCGAGCGATTTTATGGGAAGCAGCAAAAGTAGTCGTTTCTACACCGCAAATAATAGAAAACGATTTGTTGAGTGGTAGGATCAGGCTCCACGATGTTGCACTACTGATATTCGATGAATGCCACCGTGCAGTAGGTAACTACTCGTACGTGTACATAGCAGAGAAGTACGCGGAACAGGCTAAGGAGCCACGCGTATTGGGCATAACCGCTTCTCCTGGTAGTGACAAGGACAAGATACGGGAAATTTGTGCTTCTATTGGTGTAAAGCGAGTAGAAAGCCGTACGGAATACGATTCCGACGTAGCACCATATATATACAAGAAGGAATTTGAATGGCGTGCCGTAGAGGTCCCCCGCGAGCTGAAGCAGCAGAAACTGGTATTAGATGATGTTTTAGAACTAAGAATAAACGAATTACGAAAGCTTGGTTTTATAAGGAAGAAAAAGGGTAAGGAGGTAACAAAAACCGAACTGTTGCAGTTGCGCAGGATAATAGAGGCGCAATTGGCGGTACAGAAGCATGCAGACCTATACAAGGCGTTGTCGTTGCAAGCAGAAGTGTTGAAGATAAAACATGCGATTGATTTGATAGAGACGCAGGGGGCATTCGCATTGAAACGTTACTTAGGCAGGTTGAAGGCGGAATCGCAATCAAAAGAGGGTAGCAAAGCGACAAAGAGGTTGTTCAAGGATGCTAAATTCGTGGCTGCAATGAGTGCGGTAGCGGCATACGAGGGAGAGCATCCAAAGCTGGATGCACTGATACAGATATTGCGAGAGGAGATACAGGTTAATCCCGATACGAGGATAATTACGTTCACCAACTACCGTGATACCGCAGAGATGATATTATTGGCATTGCGTGATTTGAACGCGGAAAAAGAGGCTATAAGAGCTGTTAAGTTCATCGGGCAGGCATCAAAGGTAGAGGACAAGGGTTTGAAACAAAAGGAGCAGGTAGAGATCATAACTAAGTTTAAAAGTGGCGTTTACAACGTTTTAATCGCTACTTCCGTGGCTGAAGAGGGTTTGGATATCCCGGCAACCGACCTTGTAATCTTCTACGAGCCTATACCGTCAGCGATAAGAACAATACAGCGTAAAGGCAGGACAGCCCGTAAGAAAGTAGGGAAGGTAATAGTACTGCTGGCAAAAGGGACGAAGGATGAAGCTTATTACTGGATGAGCAGGAGCAAAGAGCGTGCGATGCGGAAACGTATAAGCGAGATGCGAACGGTAGCTATGGAAGCGGAGAGGGATGAGCAGACGACGGAACATAAAGATAAGAACGTAGCTGCTGCTGTGCATCAGAAGCAAGAAGAGGAACAGGAACTAATGACCGGCGATGGCTTAACTATCTATGTGGACCAGAGAGAGACGAGGGCTGGCGTGGCAACGTTTCTGGCAAAAGCGGGTGTGGACCTGAAATTGCAGAATTTGGGCGTGGGCGATTACATTGTATCTGATAAAATCTGCATAGAGCGGAAAAGCACATCCGATTTCCTCGACTCGCTGGTAAATAAACGCAGGAATTTGTTAGAGCAGATTCACCGGTTGAAGACCGAGTATGAAAAGCCTTTGCTTATCATAGAGGGGGACTCAATATACGGGCATAGAGACGTGCATCCGAATGTAGTAAGAGCGGTAATGGCTGCCATTGCCCTTGATCTTTCGGTTCCTATAATACAAACGAGGGACGTTGCAGATACAGCATCTTTAATATATGTTATTGCGAAGCGGGAGCAAAAGCCGAATAAAACGGAGATGAGTCCACATGGTAAGAAGCCGGCGGCATCGTTGCGAGAGCAGCAGGAGTATATCATATCTGCACTGCCCAATATTGGTATCGTGACGGCGAGGAACCTATTGAGACAGTTTAAGACGGTAGGCGGCATTTTAACGGCATCGAAGGAAGATTTAATGAAGGTTGAGCATGTGGGTGAGAAGACAGCCGAGTATATAAAGGAACTGTTGGATGCAGGATATAGAGAGAGTGAATAACATCTTTATTTCTTTACTACTGCTTCCTTCTTGAAACAAAGGTTTATTTATACAAAAGCACGAATATTTAACCGGTGTTCCAGATGATCTCACAAGAGGAGATAAAAGCAGTTTTAGATGACTACGACCTGAATGAAGCGACCATAGGCGTATTAGGGTCGCATTCCGCATTGGATATATGTAGAGGTGCGAAGAACCTGGGCTTTAAAACCCTTGTAGTATGCCAGAAAGGGAGAGAGCAAACCTATGCCAGGTATTACCGTACGGAAGGCTCGCTCGGTATCGTGGATAAGACAATAATCCTGAACAAATTCGCGGATATAACTCAGGAACGAGTGCAGCGGGATATGCGCGAACAGAATGTTATCTTCATACCACACCGCTCCTTCGAGGTGTACGTGGGCTTTGACCAGATAGAGAACGAATTCCTGCTGCCGCTATTCGGTACCAGAAACATACTCAGAGCAGAGGAGCGCGATGCCGATAGGAACCAGTATTATCTGATGGAAAAAGGCGGAATCCCATATCCTAAGGCATATAATAGCCCTGAAGAGATAGACCGGCTGGTTCTGGTAAAAGCGCCGGAAGCACAGCGTACCTACGAACGTGCATTCTTCTTCGCTTCTTCGCCTGACGAATTCTACAAGAATTCAGAGCAGATGATTCATACGGGCAAGATAACAGAGGAAGGCTTGAAGAGAGCGGTAATCGAAGAGTTCGTT
>JAOZPO010000176.1 GCA_029932715.1 Halobacteria archaeon
GTAAAGCTAAGAACAAGGGATGCGGATGTGTCCACAAGGTGAATGCCGCTGAGTTCGTGATGCACACACAGGCTCGTTTACGTGCGTATAGCCAATACGAGCATAATCAAGTCCCATTTCGCTCAACGTGGTGAATCTAAAAGCTAACCGCGTTAAGTTTAGACCATAAATGGCGACATGGCTGTGCACATCTATACCACCTGGCATTACTGTTTTAGCCCTGGCATCTATTAACTCTTCGGGTTTTGTTTCGTCCACGATCCGGCCATCAGCAACGAAAATATCCATCTGCTCGCCTTCTATTCCGTTTGCTGGGTCGTAAACCGTGCCGTTTCTTATCTGTAATTTCATTATAATAAGAATAAATAGCATGGAAGCAGAAATTACTTCCCACGTCTCAATTTGTATATTCTCATCATCCTATTGTCAAACACTTTTTCAAATCCTTCCACTTCGTCGCCGTAAAACATTTTTATTCCAAATGTCTCTCTCTTTATAAATGTCCTGTTTTCTATTTCCTGTGGTGTTACTTTAGTGGCGATATAATCATCAGGGTTTTTGCCTGCCGCCAGGACCATTGCTTTGAATTTATAAACATCACCGGGATAGTTAACTAATACGTACTTAGCGTTATATTCACGCGCTATCTCTATCGCGTCCATCTCGCTTTCTGCTGCGAAGAAATTAGCTACTTCTTTTACCTTATCCCCTGACTCAAACGGGTACCAGAGCGCATACTTAATCCAGCTCCATGAATGCTTATGCCTGCTCTCAATAGTATCCCTGATATTTCTGGATGCACTTGTGATCACCACGTTTCTATGACTTTGCTTTTCTATATTACCTGCATAGTCCCACCATGCCAGAACCGTAGCATCTACTTCGGTGTTATTAGCCAGCCATTTGTAGCCCTCTTCTACTCCTGATTCGCTGATATGCGGTTTAAAAGGGTGTAAATTATTTAACTCTATCTGTGTCCCTGCGGTTCTTAGCGAGAACAAAATACGATCAAATATCTGCCGTTCTGCAAAAGCCACTATAAAGATTATAGTCAAGAACGCGAAAATCGTAACTAAGCTGATATACCAGGGACCACCCCATAACTCAGGATTATTTTGCGGTAATAGTTCCGGGCCAATGCTCATGGTTCCACCTCCACGTATATATTGGTTTTATTATATATAAGGTTTTTGGGGACTCTTTTTAGAACTGATAAAACTATCTTTTAGATTGCGGGTTAAAGGAAAGAAAGAACATAGCAATTGCTATTCAAAGTCCGATAATGCCGAACAAGCCCGGCAACGCACACAACCCGCTTTGTTCTTACGCCAGCTCATTCCTGTATCATGCAGTATCTCCGCTACTTCTTTATATATGTAGCGCATCCTATCGGGGCTGGGAGGTCTTTTTGCCTCAAGCATTGAACCCGGTATAGGGCGCAGCGGCACTATGAACGGATAGACACCGAGTTCTGCCAATATCCGGCTGCCTTCTATTATAGATTCGTCTGTTTCCCCTATTCCGGCAATCACATAACTGCTTACTTGCGTATCACCGAAAATAGCCACGCTTCGTTTCCATGCTTCTGTATAACGCGCAAAAGGTATATCAGCCTTGCACGGCGCGATCTCTTTCAATACCGCGCGGTCAAAGCTCTCTACATGTATTCCTACTGTATCTACTGCACCATAGAGATTGTCTATTGTGCTTAACTCCTCTGGCGGTTCGAATTGAGCATGGATGGGCAAGCCCGTTGCTTCTTTTATCGCATGCGCTGTTTCCAGAAGATGATTTATACCCTTGTCGGGTGTAGGCGTTGTACCTGTGGTCAGTGTAACATGCGTTACATGATCCAGCCTCTTCGCAGCGACTGCCACTTCAGCAAGCTGCTCTGGCTTCTTCTTCGCTATCGTTGCGCCATTTCTCAGTGAGAGCTCTATTGTACAGAACTTGCACCTGTTGGGCGTGTTCCAGTACACACAGGTCTGTTTCGTGGTCGTAGCCAAACAATCCGCGCCATGTAGAAGTGCGATTTTATAATACGGTATGCCCTCTTCCGTCTTTAAATCCTGAAATTTCGCTTGCACGAATTTCACTTCAGTTACCCGTTCGCCATTTTTGCTGATTACATATTTACCATCTTCTGCATCAACGCTATAAGGTGACTGAGAAACGAACCAGCTCTGGGTTGGTACGTTTGCTACCGTGCCACCAAATAGGAACATACCCCCGGCGGCTGGTCCCGCTCCTGCTCTCCTGCCTTTATCCATGCCTGGTACCCGGGCACCCAAACATAACAAATCCAGTTTCAGGTCTTTCGCATGCAATTTTGCGTTCATATTTCTAAAGTTCTCACATACAGGTCATACCTTCCGCTTGTTTTTACCCTCCTTTCTCGGTCGAAAAGAGAGAGGAAAGGAGAAAAGGCTTTTTAATATACCGGCGTAATGCCGATAGCCTTTTCCGCTGCATCTATGGTCACATCAATCAGCAAAGACAGCGAAGGGTCATAGCATCGCTCCATAGTCCTTATCTCCTCTGCGGTCATACCGGCACGTATAGCAACTCCTAACTCGTTTACACGTTCCGCAACCGTAGCTTCACCGACCATTTGCGCGCCTATCAATTTCCTGGTATACGCATCGAAGATCAATTTCAGTGTGAGAGGCGTCGCACCGGGGAAGTATCTTGCCTTTACGAGTTTCGTTGCCTTACCACTTATTGTTTTTA
>JAOZPO010000177.1 GCA_029932715.1 Halobacteria archaeon
TGCGGGTGGGATAATTTCGACCGAGTCGTTGAACGCATTGAATATGGTATCCCGCCCCTGGGGGTAAATGAGCGCCATTATATCTGAGATACCCTGATATGAGACATGATGAAGCCTCAGAAGCTTGTTAATCGTGCCTAAAACATCAAAGAGGTCCCCCTTTAATTTTTCCCAGAAGCTACGCTCTTCTTCTCTGGATTCATAACAAGAGGGGCAGATATACCGCCCGATCTTGACGCTACCAATACCGTTTTTGCAATATGTGTTGTAGCCGTTATGATTCATCTGCATGCCGCAGATGGGACACACTGGTGGCACACTTCTACGAAAAATCCCCGCTGCCGTGTACACGTAATCACTCGAATACGATACAAAAATCCTGTGGAAGAGCTCCCAATACGAAAAATTGTTCAGATTTGTGTTCACAGATACCATTTCTTCCTAACCCCCTATCAATAACATAATATCTAACGTTTCGTCTATTAATGCCCATTTGTGCCCTATTCCCTCTGTTATCGGATTCGTATACATTTTATTCACCATAAAACAGTTATATACACCAGCATATAAACTTTTAGCTCTTATTTCCGGTGGAATCGAGTTTTATTCCCTTTTAGGATACACATTTATAATTTGTTGGTAGAACGACAGTAAATATACAAAAGAATACTTCATGGCTATGGATCTCAGGTTGGATTAGGAAGTGTGTTATTTGGTTCTCCTAAAAATTCTCTTTCATTTTTTTGATGTGGAAAGAGGTTTCTACTTATATCACTAGAAAATTCGATTGTGCCTCTATGAATTACCCTCGAAAAGAAACCAAAAAATGGATGAAAGTCATACTTTAGATACAATAAGAAAGATGAAAGCAGAGGATTTACGTGCTTTACTTGCAGAGCAGAGAGCCTTAGCGAACGAATACCATACCTCCATCTGGCGGAGTTCACATTTCTTTTCCGCCTTAATCACTGCTCTTTTGGGATTAAGTGCAATCTTAATCAAATCAGAAGCGTCGAAAAGCGTTTTAGTATTCTTCCCTATATTAGCTCTATTATTCAGTATATTCGGGATATTGGTTTTGTACAGGGGTAGCCGCTATTATTTACAAGCAACTTATGCAATTTCTGTACTCCGTAATAAACTTGATATACAGGAATTGCTTAAAAAGAGCGAATTAAAGGCATTTGGAATTGACGATTTACTTTGCGATAGATTTTCGTCAGCGGAAGATTATGTGAGGGAACGAAGTATTAATTTGCTGCATTTCAGAATAAGAACTATCATTTACTGGATATACATTGTATTAGCAGCAATTAGCGTACTTTTTATGGGGTTTGTAATTGGTTCTGCGTAAATAAGTTCTATTGCTTATAGCCTAAACAAATATCGCAGTGCAAAAGCAAATAGTTTTTTATACTACATTCACGTAATCTTATAAACGTGATTACAGATGAAAGTAGTGAAGGTAGGATTTGTGAAATTGGGGAATATAGGGGCTTCAAGAATAGTGGATTTGCTGCTGGACGAGAGGGCAGATAGGGAAGATATAGATGCTCGCGTCTTGGGTACAGGAGCGAAGATGACGCCGGAAAATGCGGCGGACACACCTCGTTTACTGGACTGGGGACCCGACTTTGTGGTAGTAATCAGTCCAAATGCCGCTCTGCCGGGACCTAAGAGCGCACGCGAGATGGCGAAAGAGAAGGGCATACCGTGCATAGTTATCTCTGACGGCCCCGCGAAGAAAGCGGTGGATAAGTTAAAAGAAGCTGGATTTGGCTACATTATAACTCCGGGTGACCCAATGATAGGCGCGAGGCGAGAGTTCTTAGACCCCGTGGAAATGAGTCTGTTCAATGCTGACGTACTCGCCGTTCTGTCCATAACAGGAGTAGTGAGATTGATACAGGAAGAATTTGACGCCGTTATAACAGCCATACAGAAGGGCGGAGAGGTGAAATTACCACAGATAATAGCAACTGCTGAGAAGTCAGTAGAAAGAGCACAGTTCTCGAATCCGTATGCAAAGGCGAAAGCCCTCGCCGCTTATAACATGGTGGAGAAAGTAGCAGAAATGGACGCGAAGGGCTGCTTCATGATGAAAGACCCCGCAGGCTATGTGCCTATGGTGGCAGCAGCGCATGAACTCCTGCGTGCGGCTGCGAATCTTGCCTATGACGCACGTGAAATGGAAAAGCAATCTGACAGTCTGGTTCGTATGCCTCATGCCAGAACAGGGGAATTACTGAAGAAGACGAAGTTGCTGGATAAGCCAAGTGCTTAAATCCTCAACTTTCTTTTTTTTTCTTTTTTATTCATTCTGGCTTGCAGCCTGTTAAGATGTTCTTCAACCTTTTTCCAATCGGCATAAGTCCACAGGATTTTTGGCTGAATATCAGTAAGTCTCTCGCCTTTTAGCGGCATAATTGAAGTACTTACATTCTCAGACAAATGTGTTGCTATAGGACTTTCATCTCCTTTTTAATAGCACGAACAGGATAAGGAGCATCAGTATCGCAAGCGATGTCTCGAATCCGCCTCTTCTCTTCTGGTGTTGGCGTGAGTATAGGCGATGTTGTTGGCGAAGGTGTTACTGTGGGAGAAAGAGTTGGTGTCTGTGCAGGCATTGGCGTTGCAGTCGAAGTAGCGATTTTTTTCTTTCCACGCATTTATCCCACCCGGCATGTTATACACGATGAAGCCATGCTGGGCGAGTGTGCG
>JAOZPO010000178.1 GCA_029932715.1 Halobacteria archaeon
ATCCAACAATCTTAATTAAATACGTTTAAAGTATTGATAACGTTTATATTAATGTCTAAAAATGGCAAGGTGATAGCGAGCACATATTAATCGAGGAGAAATGAGAAATGGAAACTGGAGCAATCTTCATAGTCTTAGCTTGTATTATACTGATATTCGATTTCGCGCTGTTGTTAGTAATGAAGCGAGAAGATAAGAAGAAACATTATATCGCTTTCTTCGCTTCTGCTATCGCTTGTATATTGATAGTAGCCTCATACTTCCGGCTCACCATGGCTTTTGTAAATGATGATTTTTCGCTAATTGAGGTCTACACATACAGCTCATCTAGCTTGCCCCTCTGGTATAAAGTGGGAGACCCATGGATAGGGAACAGCGGGTCAATGCTGTTTGTGACTTTCTGCTTTGCTCTCCTATATTTCGTGTACCGGCTTACAGGATTGGAACGGGAAAGCAAATTGCGCATAACTACATACAAAATAATGGACATCTTCCTCGTCTTCCTCCTTCTTGTCGCACTGCTTAAGAACCCTTTTAAGCCCCTACCCATGAACGTCCTGGATGGTGGGGGTCTCAATCCTCTGTTGCAAACCTTATGGGTGCTTGTCCACCCCCCCGTGGTCTTTTTAGGCTACGTGTTTGTCTTCTTCGCATTCGCACTGACGCTGGCGGGAATGATAAGAGGAGAGAGCGAAAGGCAGGAAATAAAAACCAGTTTAAAACGTGCCCTGTACGCAGCATGGCTGTTCTTAGCACTGGGGATAGCGCTTGGTGGTTGGTGGTCTTATGAAGTACTTGGTTGGGGTGGGTACTGGGCATGGGACCCCGTGGAGACGGCATCCTTGCTGCCCTGGTTCACGCTCACTGCCTATTTCCATCTGCCTGCAAGGAGCAGAGATTTGTCGAAAGAGTTTACGCTCCTGATTACGTTTTGTATGGTTATCTTCGCCACAGCACTGACACGAGGAGGACTATTGGAGTCCGTTCATACGTTTGGTGAATCACGGATAGGACCTGTACTCATACTGTTTGCTTTTTGTTCCTTTTTATACTTCCTGTATCTTGCGAAAAGGGTAAAAAAACCACTCTATGCCTTCGAGATAGATACCTCTTCGCTTTATTCTGTCTCTACTTTCGTCGCATACTGGTCGCTGATGTTTCTATTACTGGTCTGCTCCTTCTGGATCGTACGACCAATAGTAATAGGATTTGCCACCGGTAGCCCCATGGCCATAGAGGAGATGGTACAAACATATAACTACAGTTGCTATCCCTTTACACTCGCCTTCGTAGCTGCTTTAATGGGTTGTAACCTATCGTTAAAAGTGAATAGATATGTCATGCTAATTACCGCGATACTGGGCATTGGTGCCGTTTTGGCATTGCTCGGGCAGCCCACGCAAACTCCTATGGCAAACTTCGGGCTTCCGCTTCTACTAGCAGCGGGAATTGCTATCGTGTATAATTTCACTATGGCAATACAAAAGAGGAACTCTTTGCATTTGTGGGGCAAAACATTGATTCATCTCGCAATTATAATTATTTTGATAGGCGTTTTTATCAGCGCAGGCGATGCTGCTAAAGAACCTAAAGGCTTTATCAAAACGCCAAACTCCACGATTAATGTTCTTGATACACAAATAGAATTTGGCAATTTTACCGTATATACAGGCATGGGACGTGTTTATTATCCAGGGCATTCTATTGTAGGTCCTGAATACTCCGCACTGAAAATGGACATTACGATTAAAGAAGCAGGAAATGTACATCATAGAGCTTTGTGGATGTACTACTATCCCCCTGCAGATCAGAAGGGCGTTGTATCCAAACCTCTAATCATTTCCTCTCTCGCAGGGGACCTCTATATCTCCATGCAGCACACAGAATCTTGTTATAATTCATTATTTTACGCCCTTATGGGCGAGGAAGTGCAACCGGAAGATTTCTTTCTCAAGGTGAAGCGTATTCCGCTGATATGGCTCGTTTGGCTGGGGATAATAATGCAGGCGGTTGGTATGTCGGTACTATTATACGCTGAAGTACGGGTAAAAGGCGGGAAAGAATAGGGTGCTCCCCCTTTTGCATCTCTTAAAGTTATCGCTTCATCGGTGTTATCCAACCACTGATAAGGCGGGGAATAGACGTAATAAGCAAAAAAGGGATAAAGGATAGTGCCTTCAGGGATAGTTTCCCTTACGCCATCTGCATTCTCTAAATATCTCCTTCTATTTGATATGCTTGTAACTTTACGGATAAAAGCGAAGGATGATGAGAATAGAAAAAAATAATATATATTAAATATTAAAAAAACCAACTGGTTACTTCAGGTTACTATGGAAGAAAGCGAAAGGCTAAAAGAGATAATAAAGGAAAGGACTTTGATTGTAAAAGAAGATGCGGTGATTACCTTAGCGTCCGGGTTGAAAAGCAGCTACTTCTTTGATATGAAAACAGTTTTGTTAAGTACGGAAGGCGCAAATTTGATAACCAAAGAAATTTTAAAAAGGCTACTGGGGGTTCAATTTGATTATATCGGAGGTATGGAGTCTGGAGCTATTCCGATTGTCGCTTTAATTTCTGCAAACAGTGCGGTTTTGGGAAGAGATATAGATGGGTTTTATGTGAGAAAAAAAGAAAAGAATCACGGCGAAAGAAAAAGCGGCATCAGTAATAAAATTGATGGCAATCTCAAGAGTAATAGTAATGTGGTAATAGTTG
>JAOZPO010000037.1 GCA_029932715.1 Halobacteria archaeon
TATCTCTTCTATGCTTTTGCTTTCTTTTATACCCTGCATGGAGTTGATGAAATTGAAAAGTGCGTCCGTATAAGGGCTGCTATCATTTGCCTTTATCACTGTTGATTTACCTATATCTATCTCTTTTAATATACCAGCCTCTACGAGGTCGCTTATAACTTTTCTCGCAGTGACGTGACTCACATCGAGAGTCTTTGCAATCCCTGTGATATTATTGAAATACCCGTTGTTATTGTAGAATATCCGAATGACTTTGAGATGTATATTGTTCTTCCCGAATATCTTCTTTAGTATGTCCATATCTTAATAATAATTATTGTCAAAAACTATATATGTTTCTTTCGGTAGTATAAAAAAAAAATGCAATAATGCTAAAAAATATTTTAAGCATATACGCAAAAAAAATGGTGAATTTGTAACCTTTGAATTGTAGTGGCGTAAAAAAATCTTTAGCACACCGGCGCGGGGATACGCAATGCCAGAGAGTACGGTAACAGCGAAAAGAGCATTTATGCACAGGGATTTTATCCACTTTGCGGTTATCAGAAGAAGAACGGTAGGAAGGCTAATAATATTGTTCTACAAAATGCAGATAAGAACTTATGGCTGCGCTTTCCTTCTCCGCATTACTAAATACGCAACTGCTAATGAGCAGACAATAGCGAAAATCGCATTGAAGCCCGGTGGACTTTGGGTTGCTGCTGACGTGGCTGTTGGTGCCGAAGATGGACTTAATATAGGCAATGGTGATTCTGCTGATGATGGCGAATAGGTAGATGATGGTATCTGTGTGAGATTGGTAAGTACAGTAAATGTGGCATTCTTCGCTGGTGCAGTATCGAAGCCCACATTCTCGCCGCTCAGGTCAGATAACTGTATGTTATTCAAAGACATATCTGTCTTTTCTCCTGCTTCACCGACAACACGGAATTTGAGCACCATGATGGAGCCACTCGAGCCGTTTTGTAGTGCCGTTTCATCTTCTCCTGTGTACGCAATCGAAAGTTTAGTGCCCCATTCAAAATTACAGTATGCAGGCGTATTCCAGCTATTTGTTATAGTACCCTCTTTAACATCCACAACGCTTATAACACTATTGTCGTATGAGATGTCAAATATAATACATGTAATCGGGCCATTTTGCGTATTTACTATTGTCACTGGTACTGATACCGTGGTATTCTTGTATCCGCTTGCATGATGCTCCACGCCAAAGCTGTCCGAAGTAGGCTGTGCTAATGCAAAAGGCACGAACATACCGACTAATATTGCAGGTACCAGTGACAGAGTTAAACCAACGGTTAATAGCTTATTTACTCTTTCCATTTTTTATTATCTTATTGTGGTTAGAATAAAAAGAAAAGCATAAGGATTAATTGTGTCCCCATGCAGTGCCTACAATAAATCTAACTTATACACAGAGGCTCTCAGCATCATCGTTACGTCACCCGCATCTGCTAACATACCATTATTGTTCAAGTCGTATTCCCGGTCGGGTGTCAACTTGTACACGGACGCTCTTAGCATCATCGTTACGTCACCTGCATCTGCGGAAAGTCCGTTATCGTTCAAATCGCCTTTTCTCGATAGGACAACGTTTACCGTTTTTGCTTCGCTATATTGTACAGTTACCCGCGTTGAATTATCCCAGTATCTCAGTTTTGAAAAGTTCACATAGTATTCCCCCTGTTCTACATTTGTGATACAGAAATAACCCGTTTCGTTTGTGGTTGTTGTCTCCAGAAGTACACCGGAGTCCTTCGCTGTTACAAAAACAGTTACTCCTCCTGTTTCCGTACCCATGATGTCCGTTACCTGTCCATCTATTGTACTGTAGACTAGCACAGTAAACGTACCGTTCTTCGCAGGTGCGGTTCCTATTTGATAATAAGGAGCGCCTTCAGCCAGTTGTATGTTCGTAAACTCCATCTCGCTTGTGGCACCAGATTCGCCAATAACGCTGAAGTTAAGCAGTACAACAGAGCCTGATGCACCGTTTTGTAGTCCATACTCACCCGTGGCATCATAAATTGTGACACTGGTGCCCCAGTCATGGTTACAATATGCAGGAGTCTCCCAGTCTGAAGTCAGAATGCCTTTTTGCACATTCGTGACGTTTATTACACTGTTATCATAGAGAACATTAAATTTCAAAGTTGGAACAGGTCCATCCTGGACATTAGTAACGTTTACGGGTATTAATACATGTGTGTTCGTATAGCCGTTTGCATCTGCAACGCCGAGATTGGTAGCGGTAGGCAGCGCAGATGCAACAGTAAACGTACCGTTCTTCGCAGGTGCGGTTCCTATTTGATAATCAGGAGCGCCTTCAGCCAGTTGTACGTTCGATATGTCCATCTCGCTCGTGTCGCCTACGCCGCCACTAACGCTGAAATTAAGCAGTACAATCGAGCCGGACGAACCGTTTTGTATCGCATGCTCATCTACGGCATCATAAACAATTGCGACCCGGGTGCCCCAGTCATGGTTACAATATGCAGGAGTGTCCCAGTCTGATGTCAGAGTAGCTTTCTGGACATCCGTGACGTTTATTACGCTGTTATCATATATTATATCAAATATTATACCTGGGACCGGGCCATCCTGGACATTAGTAATGTTTACGGGAATTAATACAGGCGAATCAGTGTGACCGTATGCGTCCTCAACGCCGAGATTGGTGGCGGTAGGCAGTGCCGAGACGAGAGGTGTAAACATCCAGAATACAGCCGCCGCTGCTAATACCATTAACCCAATCGTCAAACCCGTTCTTACTTTTTCCATTTTTTGCTTACCGCCTTTTTCGTTTTGCATTTTTATCACGCTCGTTGTTTAGTTGGTTATCATTGCGAACCGCTCGCATCTGACAACTAACCTTATTGCTACATTGGAGAACCCAGCATTTAAGTGCTGCTACCGTGCAATAACTTTTTAGAGAGGTGATCAATGAATGTTTTAACCCTTTCCAAACTTAATTTCAATATTTAACATTTTAGTTGCAGTAAGAGCCAACGGGCTCGCTCATCAGTTGGTTGTGTACTATAGAAGGCGCAATAAATAGATAGATAGAGATGGAAGGGCAAAGTGTTGAATTAAGCTTCGTGCAGAACACAGCATATTTATAAACATATAGTACAGAGTAGATAGCAACGTACAGTAAAGGAGGGAAAGACAAGTGTCAAGAGAGAAGTTAAGTGGTGCGGAGATCGTGATAGAAGAGCTAAAAGACGAAGGAGTGGAAGTAGCATTTGGCATACCTGGCGGTGTTTTATTAGATTTATACGATGTAATTTACAAGCAAGATGCGATAAGGCATATATTGATGCGGCACGAGCAATGTGCGGCGCACGCAGCGGACGGCTATGCACGTGTATCAGGCAGAACCGGCGTTTGTATCGCTACTTCGGGCCCCGGTGCCACGAACCTCGTTACGGGTCTGGCGAATGCGAGTATGGATTCTGTACCAGTAGTAGCGTTGACCGGACAGGTGGTAACTTCAGCAATCGGTACCAATGCGTTCCAGGAGGCGAGCACATTCACGATTACAATGCCAGTAACAAAGCATAACTTCTTAGTGAAGCGAACGGAAGATTTACCTAAGGTTATACATAACGCATTCCACATCGCCAGTACCGGTCGTAAAGGAGTAGTCCTGGTTGATCTACCTAAGGACGTCTTAGCAGACGTGGCAAAAGTGAATTTACATCCAAAGGAGACTTTTGCCGGTTATAAGCCGAATATCAAACCGAATAAGGTGCAGACTAAGAAGACAGCCGAGACGTTAGCAACTGCGGAGCGACCACTTATACTGGCAGGTGGCGGTGTTATCAGCTCGAATGCAACGGAAGAATTACGTAGTTTAGCGGAATTACTTGGTGCTGGTGTAGTTACAACACTAATGGGCAAAGGTGCCATTCCTGAGGATCATCCGCTCTGTTTGGGTATGGCAGGTATGCACGGGCATGTCTATGCGAACAGAGCGATAAACGAGTGCGATGCACTGCTTGCGTTGGGAACACGGTTTAGCGACAGATTGACTGCATGGCAACTGGATCAGTTCGCGCCTGACGCCACAATGATACATGTTGACATAGATACGGCAGAGATAAACAAGAACATCCAGGTGGATATACCAATAGTGGGCGATGTAAAGCTTGCACTTGACGATATATTGAAGTGGCTGGAGAAGCACAAAAAGTTAGGTGGTAAGAGTGTGTGGATGCAGCGGATAAAAGAGATGCACTCGGCATGTGACGAGTGTATAAAAGACGTAAAGCGAGCAGGGACATCATTATCAGACATGTTTGTAAAAGAGCTCAACAGGATTCTGGATGACGATGCAGTCATTACGACAGAAGTGGGGCAGTGTCAGATGTTTGCAGCGCATTATTACATGACAAAGAGGCCTCGTAGGTTTATAACCTCAGGTGGGCTGGGCACGATGGGATTTGGATTTCCCGCTGCAATAGGTGCGCAGGTTGGGGCACCGGATAACAAAGTGGTGGACATCGCGGGTGACGGTAGTTTCTTGATGACCTGTCAGGACCTGGCTACCTGCGTGGAGAATGATATACCAGTTGTGGTATGCATCCTTGATAACAGGTATTTAGGGATGGTAAGGCAGTGGCAGGAACTGTTCTTTGATAAGAAATATTCGCATACGGGTTTGGGCCTAACACCGGACTTTGTTAAGCTGGCTGAGGCGTTCGGCTGCTATGCGGAGAGAGTAGAGAAGCCGGAGGGTTTGAAAGACGTTTTGGGTAACGCATTTAAGTCCGGTAAGCCAGCAGTGATAGATTTAATTGTGGGCAAGGATGACAAGATATTGCCGATGATTCCACCTGGTGGTGGTATAATGGGAATGATAGGAACGGAAAGATGCAAACACATATAGTTTCGCTATTGGTAGAGGACCGTCCAGGAGTGCTTACGAGGATGTCGGGCATGTTCACGATGCGAGGAATCAATATCACCTCTCTTACGGTTTCACCGTGCGAGAAGAAGGGGCTATCAAGGATGACGGTGGCGATAAAAGGTACGGAGAGCGAAGTGGAAAAGGTGCGGAAGCAGCTTAGTAATCTGATAGAAGTAGTAAAGGTAGTGGATTTGAGAGCGGCTGAGGCGATAATCTGCGATTTGTGCCTGTTAAAAGTGCACACAAAGGATTCAGAGGTGCGTCTGGAAGTGATGCAGCTTGCGCAATCTTACGGTGCGAAGATAATGGATGCTGCTTTGGACTCGGTGATACTCGAGCTTACGGAAGAGCCGATGAAGATAGACAGATTTGTGGATTTGATGCAGCATTTTGGTGTGAAGCAGTTGTTCCGGACGGGGGTAACGGCTATCGGTAGGGGAGCCGGCGGGGGATAGCAGAGATAGACATGAGGGCGAAGACAGTAGCAAGCCTTAAACCTGAAGATAAGTGAACTAAAATAGAATATGGTAATAGCGGGAAAATTATTCCATGTGGACGAGAATGTAGACCTGAATACAATAGCAAGCAAGTTGAAAGGATTCAAATCAGAGGAGAAACAGGAAGATATAAATTTGATTACAGAGCTAAAGGATTTGCGGTTGATCGGCGACTCCTTGTTTGGCTCCTTTGCCCAGGATCATCTGTTAGAGGTCTATCATCATGGAGAGCGACTGCAGGTACCAACCACTTCGGAAGCTCCGTTCTTCTTTGTCGCGCAGGAAGCGCGGAATGGTAGAATTATTCTGGCAGTTATGGAGAAGAAAGCGAGGGCGAATAATATTGCGAATCAATTGAGCAAGATACTATTCATAACTGTCGGTAAGATAGTAGAGGTGCAGATTGAGCCAGCGCGATTTGTGCGGTTTCACGAAGATAATTTTGAGGATACAAAAGTAATCTTCTTCGACGATGTGGACATCCCGAATGTAAAAAAGCTGTCGCTGTACGGTTCAGAACTGGGTGATACGTCCTTGTACGTGGACCATCTGAAGCATGGGAAGATATGGTATGTCGTATTGAAGTCTAAGCGGCATGGACTGGTTGTGGGCGTCACGAGAAATGGTGTCGTGACCATATTCAGCAAGGCGACCAAGGATGATTTCGTGAATTATGTACGGGATGAGATTTGTGGATTGATATAAGGGCTAAAGCAAAAGAAAGGTTTTATAACACGTACGACTTCCCTATTTATGGTCTCAGAATGCTAACAGTAAAGCCATTGGCATTTGACAGTTTTGGAGTCCGGTCTATGGCAACGTTCGTGGAGACGGACGACATTGGAGTATTAATAGACCCCGCTGTGTCATTAGCACCTCGTAGATACAAATTGCCGCCACATCCGGTAGAGGAGCAGCGGCAGAGCGAGACATGGGCAGATATAAAGGAACACGCAGCACGCAGTGACGTTCTCGTGGTCACGCACTACCATTACGACCATCACGACCCTAATGCACCAGAGATATACGAAGGCAAGATAGTTTATTTGAAGCATCCAAAAGAGAAGATAAACAAGAGTCAAGCGGGCCGCGCTTCTTATTTCTTAGATAAACTAAATGATCTACCACAGACCATAGATACAGCAGATGGCAATGAGTTCAAGCACGGTTCCACGATCCTGAAATTCTCGCCTCCTGTTTATCACGGCACGAACTCCAGGTTAGGCTACGTAGTGGAGGTAAGCATATCATGCGGTGGCGAGTGTATGGTATTCACAAGCGATGTCGAGGGTCCTTCCGTTACCGAGCAGGTGGAATTCATTATTCACGAGAATCCCGACATCGTTATATTAGACGGTCCGATGACTTATATGCTTGGATTCCGGTATTCACGTAAGAGTTTGGAGCTATCCATAGAGAACATAACCCGAATTTTACGGCAGACCGCTGTGAAATACATGCTAATAGAGCACCATTTCATGCGTGACCTGAAGTACAAAGAGCGAATACCGGAGGTGTATGAGTGTGCAGCGGAGAACGGTGTACAGGTGATGACCGCGGCGGAATACATTGGACGGGACGTAGACCTGCTGGAAGCGAGGAGAAAAGAGTTATATAAACAAATGAGTTAGTAACAATCAACAATTTTGTTACTTTACTGGATATGCATGAATTTATGCAACTGAGGAATAACCATAACATCAGTTAAAAACCGTCCCGCCACTTCAGATAGCCTGAAGAGTTCGTTTGCACCTGGCGCTACATCCGGTAGATGGTGCGGAGCGGTAACGGGCTGTAACACGAACTTTATGTCAAATTCAGCGAGATCGCGGCAGACTGCTTCTATCTCGTCCGCAGTCGTGTCCTTTAGCACCACCACTTTTACTATCGTATCTATACCACGGTCAACGGCAATCTTTACACATTCAAGCTCGTTCGCATACAGTCTGTCGTAATTGCTATCTTCCACCGCCCGGTGGTGCTTCAGCTTTATGTCTATGGATGCGAACTCGAAGTCTTCGGCTAAGGCTGCAAAAGCTCTTGCCGAATACCCGCTTGTCTCTATAAAATTATTAAGTTGCATGCTCTCCGCTTCTCGCGCTATCTGCTTCACGAATTCAGTCTGAAGAAGTGGTTCTCCACCTGTGTAGCAAATGCTGTGTACGTCTGGAGTCCGCAGCTCATTTGCCCATTCAATCACAAGCTGCGATGTCATTGGGTTCTCAATAACATGATTATTAGATTTGCCAAAAACGGTGCAAAGCTTTGGTCGGGAATCATGTGCAGAGGGAGTATCGCAATAGAAGCAGGATAGGGGGCAGCCGGCAAACCGGATAAATATCTGCCTTCTGCCTGTATAAGCCCCTTCACCCTGAAACGAGCTGAATATTTCTGCGATATACCCGCTCTCCATATTATTGATATATTAACATGGTTTGATAAAAGAGCCATATATATCGCTGGCTACTTAGCATTTAATTCCAACTTTGACTCAGTATTTCCATGTTTTGCCATTACCTCCCCCAGATTAGAAAAACCAGCAGGGGTTGGTTGGAACAATCGTAAAACCCTCTATGCTATCAGCGGTAATAAAACATCTGCTAAAGCTCTATGCCTTCCAGAAACTTAATCACCCGGACGATGGTTTCGTTCACAGGAGTGGGTATCCCATGCTTCTTACCCAAAGCCACGAAAACACCGTTCAAAAAATCTATTTCGGTCTTCTTACCCTTCTCTATGTCCTTAAGCATAGAAGAGTGATGATTCGCTGTTTGTGGTATCTGCTTAGCCCGTAAAAAAACTATGTAGTCCTCCGCTTGCGTCCAGAGTAGTTTTACCCCTTCCGCTGCGGCGACTTCAAACGCCTCGTGAATCATGTCTTCGATGATAGCAAAAGAATGAGGATTGGCTAATCTGCCATATTCAACCTGGAAGATAGCACTTAACGGATTTAACGCAGCGCTGTACAATGCTTTCGCCCAGATATGCGCCTGGATATTATCTACGGCATCAGAAGGTACTCCAGCATCGTTGAATATCGCAACGATTTCGCGCAACCGCGGCGTGATTTTATTATTGAGTGCGCCGATTTTTGTCGTATCTGCCGTGACGGTCACATTTACTTCACCGGGTTCTGGTATTTCAAAACCTGTGATGACCACCCCGCCCATTGTGTGTGCTTCTCCAACGTACCTTGCTATTGTCCCCTCGTTTCCTATGCCGTTCTGCAAGCTGATAACAACGGATTGTGCATGAATATGTGGTTGCAACGCTCGTATGGCTGCTTCGGTATCAAAAGACTTGGTTGTTAAGAGCACCACGTCTGTTTTATCGGTTACGTTCAGTTTGGACTTTGCGTTTATATTTTTGACCATGTGCGAGCCCCAGATACCGGATATTTCGAGTCCGTGGTCGCGTATGGGTTTCATGTGCCGTTCTCGACCGATAAGAGTGACGTCATTGCCCGCAGCAGCTAACATACCACCAAATGCAGTTCCTAACGCTCCCGCGCCCATTACGAGGAAATTCATTTGCTCCGTTTATAACCACAGATTAGACGGATTTACATATCTATTTTTCCCGTATTCTTCCTTTCATCCGGAGATAAGCTCGCTACCTAATAGTGTCTAATATTGCTCTCTTTTAATTCCTCTGTGCCCTCCAGCGTTTCTCGCATTGAATACGGATAAGGTCCGTAGAAATAAATTGTTGGTATAATCTTAGGCGCACCATACAATCCATGCAATATAATCATCTGCTTGGTCAGTGTAGTTTCATTCACCTTATCATAGCTATGCAATTGCCCGGAAGCGAAATATCTAAATACTACGGCGTCAGAGAGAGCAGAAGGTATCTTTTCAGGATTTACATTATCCTTCACCTCTTTTATTTCCGCAAAAGCCTTCTTACTCCAGGAATGACCTTTAAATGTTCCCTCGGATATTGAAGGCAAACACTCGTCAGGCTCTAAAAACCCTTCCTCTTCGTTGGTAACCCTCTCTCGAAGTGTTCCATAGATCATCTCATCTCCTCATGTGTCGGAATGTCAACCCCGACTTCTGTTAACTTTTCACTTACATGAGCCGGATGAGAAATGTCATGAAGCAGAGCTGCTATGTAGTGTGAACTGCAGTTGGATAAACTAAATAAGTAAAACCTAACTGTTTAACTCTCCTGAGCCGTTGAACTTCCCACGTATTGAGAAGATTTGCCTCTTCTTCGCTTAATACGACATTCCCGTATAGAGCATCGTGGATCTCGTACATAATTTAACTAATAAACTTTTATGTATAAAATATCATCTCCTCACCTTCCCCTCAAGCCATCCAATCTTCACTTCTTGCAGTTCATCAAATTCAGGCACGTACGGCTTTATGTCTATCAATGGCGTGCCCTCAATTGCATCTATCCCTTTTACCCTCAATATATTCCCCTTCCTTTCAATTAACCTCACAACGGAAAGCCCGATTGGATTCGGTCTATGTGGTGACCTCGTGGTGAATAAACCGTGCAGTTCAACATCCCACGGCGTCCTGACGAGGAGCGAATACCCTTTCGATTTATGCATCCAATACAGGACAATAAGATGGGAAAACCCTTCTATGTCCCTTAAACCCTCTGCGAATTTCTCAAATACCATTATCCCGGTAATCTGTTCCGTCTTGCACGTCTGTCTTGGACATTCTTCCCGTGTCTTATACGGACTGAGGATTACCCCTATCTGCGTTAGCTCCATAGGGTTTTTCATCTTTTTACTATTTTCCACTCTTGCATTTAAAATTTAAAAACTCTAAAATCCAGAGTAGTTTCCTCACATAAATAGCTTATCGAAATCAACTGCTCTCATGCAGCACACCGGCATCTCTTGGTACTATGGAGTAATTCCATTTAGGATGCAATGAGTGTAGTTGTATTTGTAGTTGCGCCATATCGTCATCCAAAAACTTGATTCCTTTTCTGATGGTCGTATGGGTCATGCCTGTAAGTTTTACAACCTTCCATCCAGGTTCAAGTGCTTTAGCTGCTGA
>JAOZPO010000179.1 GCA_029932715.1 Halobacteria archaeon
CCCTATTTTCGCTAATGAATCTAACACTTCTCGCATCACTTCGCTCATCTTTTCATCACCATCTTTCACTTTTTAGTGAAATCTAAAAATAGTAACATATAAAGCTAAAAGGACCCAACAGAAAGAAAAGATAGCCATTCAATTTTTTGATGCTCTATAATGTAGTGCTTGAGTTGATAGCTCGCTCTTCTATTCTACAAGCTGTTCAAAGAAAAGGTTATTTATTAATTAATTGAAACAAGGATATTACAAGAGTTGAGATAATCCAGTCTTGGTACAGATAAAAAAAGACAGAGGCAAGAAGAAAGAAGAAATATGAAGCAAGGATATAATATCGCGGTAATACGTGGCGATGGCATAGGGCCAGAGGTATTAAGCGAAGGTAAAAAGGTGCTTGACGCGGTTTCCGAGCTCGATAACTTTGAACTCGAATGGATTGAATATCCACACGGCGCTGAGCACTATCTGAACACAGGTGAATTAATAAATGAAGCTACGCTAAAAGAGTTAGAACAGCACTGTGATGCGATATATTTTGGTAGCATAGGTGACCCGCGAGTAGAGCCCGGCGTTTTAGAGCAGGGCATTTTGCTTACCATACGGTTCTATTTTGACCAGTACGTGAACTTGAGACCGGTGAAGCTGCTGGAAGGTGTTCACACACCGCTGGCGGGCAAGGGACCTGAAGATATAGATTTCAGTGTCGTGCGTGAAAATACAGAGGATTTCTATGTCGGTATTGGTGGCAGGGCAAGCGGCAAAGCAGTAAAAAGGGACGAGTTAGAGGTCGTAAGGAACATTTATAATGTCAAGTTCGGGCTGGACATCGAGACCGATGCGGATGAACTCGCATATCAGATTGGTGTCGTAACGCGCGAAGGCTGTGAGCGAGTCATGAGGTTCGCATTCGAGCTTGCGAGGCAGAGTGGTAAAAATAAAGTGACAAGTGTGGATAAGGCGAATGTGTTAACACATGGATACGGGCTCTGGCGAGAGGTATTCGAGGAAATAGCAAAGGACTATCCGGACATAGACACCGGGTTTAATTTCGTGGATGCGATATGCATGTGGTTTGTTAAGAATCCGGAATGGTACCAGGTAATAGTAGCACCAAATATGTTCGGCGATATTATCACAGACCTTGGTGCGATGATTCAGGGCGGGTTGGGCCTTGCACCCGGGGGAAACATAAATCCTGATGGCGTTTCTATGTTCGAGCCGATTCATGGGTCTGCACCGAAATACAAAGGCAAAGGCGTTTCCAATCCGATAGCCACGATTTGGGCGGGTGCTATGCTTCTGGATGATTTAGGAGAGAAAGAAGCATCGGAGAAGGTGTTAGATGCGATTGAATCTGTTTTACGAGTAGGCAAGGTGAAGACCCTTGACCTTGGTGGTAAGGCGAAGACGAGTGAGGTGGGTGATGCGATTGCTAAGGAAGTAAAGAGGTAGTTGGCAAAAAAAAAACTTTCTCTCTCTTGTACTTAAATGGAATAGCGGGAAAAAATAGAAAAATATAAATAGGGCTATAAATAAAAGATGCTTTGATGGGTTCAAGAGAGGCGAGCAGTGATATGATAATCTTGCTCGTTGAGGATGACGAGGGGCATGCAAAGCTCATAATGCGTGCTCTTGGTGGGGTAGAAGTGCCCCAGAAGATTTTCTGGGTTAGTGATGGTAAAGAAGCGCTGGATTATCTATTCCATCACGGGCAATACGGGGATAAAAATAAGAGCCCGCGTCCTGATTTGGTTATTCTCGACTTGCGCCTGCCAAAACGCGATGGTCAGGAAGTGCTGAAGACAATAAAACACAGCGCGAACTTGAAGGGTATCCCTGTTGTTGTAATTACATCATCAAAGAACAAAGAGGATGAGATGGAGGCGTATAGTAATTACGCCAACAGTTATCTTCTAAAACCTTCCGACTTCCATGATTTTTCTGGGCTGATAGAAGAAGCGGGTTCTTATTGGCTTATCAGGAATCACCAGGAAAGAGTAGGGATGTGACACAGCTTCATAAATAAACAAATCTTATTGAGCAAATACAAATTTCAGTCCTTTATTCATATTCCCCCGCGTCCATGCATGCACCCACATGCTTTTAGCTCACTGCGTGCACCGAGGATAGAATCACTTAGTTTGGCTTCTTTTATTATAGCATCCTCTCCAATCATGCAATTATTTAGTATGGCTTCCTCCAGAACCACGCGTGGAAAAACTACTGACTCGTGCATTTCACTGTTTATTACCGATGCGTGGCTGCCTATCACCGCGGGACCCCGTATCACGGACTGTTTTATCACTGTGTGCTCATCAATGGCAACATTACCTTGAATATCACTATCCACTATATCAGCCGTAGCGGCACATTCAAATCCCTTCTGCTCCAAGATCCATCTGCTCGCTTCCATGTATCCTTCACGGCTACCGACATCAGTCCAGAAACATTCAACTGCACAGCCATAAACCTCTCCTTTCGCTACCAGTATAGGGAATAAGTCCTTGGAGAAATCAAATGCGCGGCCTTCCGGAACGTACTCTAATGCTTCGGGTTCTATAACATACAAGCCGGTATTCGCGAGATTCGAGAAGTATTTATCTGGAGGTGGTTTCTCTTTGAATTTCTTTATCATACCATTGTGTTCTATCTCGGCTATACCGTATAATGAAGGGG
>JAOZPO010000180.1 GCA_029932715.1 Halobacteria archaeon
GGCAATTATCGCCAACTGCCGTATTTGGACGTATGTAACTATTAGGACCGATTTTACAGTTTTCGCCTATTACAACAGGCCCTTCTATGTAAGAACCTGATTTAACTACGGTACCCTTTCCTATTGATACTTCCCCTCTTATCCTGACGCTTTCCTCGCATTCAGCCCTGTTATCCGCAGTTACCTGTTTTATTAGCTGCTCGTTTGCCGCCAGCAAATCCCACGGGTAGCTGACGTCTATCCAGTGCTCTATCATAGTCCAGAAGATGCTGGTTCCTTCGTCTATGAGTAACTGTAAAGAATCCGTGAGCTCAAACTCACCTCGCTTCGATTTCGCCGTCTTTGATAGTGCGTTAAATATGTTTCTGTCTAACAGGTAAACACCTGCGTTTATCAGGTTTGACGGTGGCTCTCGCATCTTCTCGTGTATTCTCAATATCTTTTCACCATCAGTCTCGACAACGCCGTATTCTTCCGCATTTGATACTTTGATAACGCCAAGTGTGAGTTGTTCGCCTGTTAGGACCCGCTTTATGTCTGCCACATTCACTATCGTGTCCCCGTTCAGCATGAGAAACGTATCATCTACCAAATTCTCCGCTTTTCGCAGCGCGTCTGCCGTGCCAAGTTGCGATTGCTGCGTTACATACTGGATTTCTACATCCCAGGCCGCACCGTTTTCAAAGTAATCACGAATTGTCTCATCGTGGTATCCAACAACGAATATAAAATCCGTTATTCCCGCTCTTTTCAGCTCCAGCACCAAATGCTCGAGTATCGGCTTTCCCGCTATTGGTAGCATTACTTTTGGCCTTTCATAAGTAAGAGGACGTATCCTCTTCCCCTCTCCCGCTGCTAAAATTACCGCTTTCATGAATGTACTTCTCCCTTTGTTATTATTGCTATGCTATGCGTATAAGACAGTTCATGCTGCCTTTTCCCATACCCTCAGCTTTACACCATTATTATTTATCAATATCTCAAGCCTTTTCCCGGTAGCACTCTCAAACTCGTCTAATAGTTTGTATATCTCTTTATCCACATGTATAAAATCCTCTATGCCTTTATCTCCCAATTGCACGTTGTTTTCCGCTCTTCTGTCCTCACCATCTTCATTTGCTAAGGACCAGAGCTTTGTCGGACCTATCATCTCACAGGTGATTAATCCCTTACCCTTAAGCCCTTCGAGATATTTCAATGTGGTTGTTTTGCTCATGTTCGCACGTTTGACCACTTCGCTCGTGTTTAATCTCCCACTCTTCAGTAGTTCAAGCAACTCTTTCTCTCGCCAGTGCATGCGCTGGTTATCACAAGAGTCTATCTCTATAAATTTGTTTCTATATCCCCAGCATTCTCAATTTGTCCTTCGCCGGCACACCATTCTCATCCCAGCCACGCATACGATAATACTCGTCCAGTGTCTTCAAAAACTCTTCTCTATCTATCACTCTTCCATTCACCTGCTGTTCAAAGAATCTATCTGGTAGCGTATCATCCGCTCTGGTAAAACCTTCTCTTATATTATAAAGCCGCTCAACGTTCCATATCCGTTCACCCACACGCATCAAATCCTCTGATCTATAATCCACGCCCGTTACCGCACTTAATATGTTCGCATACTCCTCCTCTCCGGCACCGAAGAACGCGAATTTACAGACCACGAGCGAATCAACAGCGGCAAATCTGTCCTGGAATATCTTTGTGTGCCCTGCTTTACCCGCAAGCGTATAAGGGTCAATTGCCTTCGGCTTTCTTAGTATCTCCGGCGCCACGAGATATGCACGCGTATGACACCCCCCTCGATTGGAAGTAGCGTAACTGAAACCCAGCCCTTTTACACCTCGCGGATCGTATGCAGGCAGTTCAAGCCCTTTTACCTGGATTGACTGCTCAGAACTGTCTTCCAAAGCAGAAAATCGCTTAGACCCTCTGCCCATGCTTTCGCCAATGCCTTCACGTTCCCCTATCTGTTTCGTTAGATTCAAAAGTTCCGCTTGCGATATGCCCCTATTTCTGATCTCGCTGTAACAGCCCAAAACGCCTGCAACTGAAATCGTATCCAGTCCGTAGTCGTTACACAGCCGGTTCGCCTTGACAACAACATCGTAATCAGTATTTTGAATGTTTGCGCTCATCAACCCGATTGTTTCATATTCCGGCAGTTCCTCCCCTTCTCTGTCTTCGCGTTTACACGCAATGGGGCAGGAATAGCATGCCCTCTTTCTTGGCTTATAAAGCCCGTTTATTTCTTTTGCAAAAAATGGCGTCAGGTCAATCTCAGGCTCTGCCTTACTGAAATTCGCTACCGGCAGAATCTTCATCCAATTCGTTATCTTCACTAAAAACGGCGTTCCGAAAACCTTTAAACCTTTGCTTATCGTGGGACTCGCGACTAATAGCCGTTTAATCGCTCCTTTTTGCTTTGCAAATTCTGTACTGTCGTACACGCCCACAGTGCCTGTGCCTTTTACCACTATCGCCTTCAGGTTCTTCGAGCCCATTACCGCGCCTACGCCACCGCGTCCAAAGGCGTGAACCGCATCAGAGATGATAGAGGCTAAATTTACCTGTTTCTCACCCGATCTGCCTATACAAGCTACGCTACCTTTATCTCTTAGCAGATTGGTCGTCTCTTTTACGTTCTTACCCCAAAACTCCAAAGCGGATTTTAGCTT
>JAOZPO010000038.1 GCA_029932715.1 Halobacteria archaeon
AGGAAAACGAATAGTAATCCGTTACTGGAAGTATTTTACTGGAAAGACTATCAGCAGAGAGAGGTAGATTTTGTAATAAAAGAGGGAACTCAAATAAATCAACTGATTCAGGTAACCTACGAGTTAACAGAAGAGAACGAAAAAAGGGAGATACGCAGTTTGTTGAAAGCAAGCAGGGAGCTGAATTGCGACAATCTGCTGATGATAACGTGGGATCAGGCTGAGGTCATAAAGAAGAATAAGAAGAAGATAAAGCAGACACAACTGTGGCAGTGGTTGATAGAGCAATAATTAATTGCAATTTAATTTATTTATTACAGGAGAGAAGGAGAAGCAGGATATAGTGAGCTAAAACGGACAATGGACTCGTATACAGAATGCTTAAAGACCTGATAGAGGTTTTTAATGCAAGAATAAAGGAGGAGATGCTGAGTGAGATTGTGGCACGGGATGAAGAGGTGGTTGCTAACGGCGCGGGAGATGTCTTTGGCGCTACATTCTTGTTGAGGTATTATGAGACGAAAGATGTACATAAAGCTGCAATATTTGCATCTTGCGCTGCTTCTTTTGTCGTTGAAAAGGAAGGTGTTGAAGGGGTTCCTTGTATGGAAGGAGTAAATGAAAGAATGTTAATGTATCATAATAAATTGTAAAAAAATTAAAATGTGTTCCAAGCGATACAAATGAATAGAGGTAACAGCCCATGAAAATAAAAGAAATGCTGTAGGACAGCAGACCAAGAGAAAGACTCGTTAAATACGGAATACAAAACTTATCCGATGCTGAGCTTCTCGCCCATGGACTTTGCCTATACTCTGGATGCCCCTTACCAACTCAACGAGATGGACCTGAGCGATCTTGCAGTTCTCTTCATTCCCTCTCTAAATACTCCTCACGTAAGAACAACATAAACAAATATAAACTCTAAATAGACACTACTTAATACGCATTCATGACAAAAATACAAATACCCTACGGGTCCATACAGATAGACCTGGATATAGAAGCAGAGCAACTGGACATTGAAGAAGGAAGTAGAAATGAAAATAATACAAAAGACTCAACGGTAGTAAGACAAGCCCTTAGAAATCCTATAGGTACGAAACAACTTCGAGAGATAGTAAAAATGAAAGAACAAGGTAGGATAGTAATCGTTGTTGATGACCAGACAAGAGCAGCACCTACGGAAAAGATGCTCGATGGTTTAACAGAAGAGATTGGAGAGGAGCACAGAGATAGAATCACGTTGCTGGTTGCGTGTGGCACACATGAAGCACCGGCAGAAGCGGATTTGCAAAGGATACTGGGTAAATACTTCGACTATTATAACATCAAAATACATGATTGTGACGCAAGAGATTTGGTGCACGTAGGCACGACAAAGAGAGGTACACCCGTGCTACTAAATAGAGATTATGTAGATGCGTGCGTAAAAATCTTAACTGGCGACATCACCCTGCATTACTACGCAGGGTTCGGCGGTGGCAGGAAAAGTATACTACCCGGCATATCATCACGAGAAGCGATAAAACGGAACCATGCACTTCTTGTTGATGAACATGCGGTAACAGCGAACATAAAAACTAACCCTGTGCATCTTGACATGTCTGAAGCGGCATCATTCGCACCACCTGATTTTGTACTGAATACAATTGCAGATTCTTACGGTAACCTTGTGGATGCGTACGCGGGAGAGTTGAGCTCCGTGTTTCTTAAAGGTGCAGGAGTCGCGGAGGATATGTTTTGTCTTGAAACTGACGGTTTGTTCGACGTACTAATAGTAAGTACCGGTGGTTTTCCAAAAGACAGGAATTTGTACCAGGCGACAAAAGCGATACAGAATTGCTATACCGCTCTGGTACCTGGTGGTAAGCTTATTCTCGTGGCTGAATGCCGTGACGGTATTGGTGACCGTTATTTTGAGGAATGGATGGATAAATATAGAAGCTTCGAGTCGGCAGAAGCGGCAATAAAAACTGATTTTGTACTTGGCGGGCATAAAGCGTACTACATGCGAAAGACTATGGAGCGGGTCAGGTTATCCATAGTCTCAGAATTAGATAGTAACACGCTAACGAGATGGGGTTTAAGCCCTTACACGTCCGTTGCAGAAGCGATAGAAGGTGAGATAGGATATAGCAAGTTAGATGATGCAGGAGCGGGTATAAAAAATAAACTTAAAATAGGTATATTAAGAAATGGTTTAGATACTTTATTAGTTCCTGGATGAAATAGAAAAGTAGAAGGAGAAGTGATAGGGGAATAGGAATGACAAATCTTGCAAAACAGAGAGAGATAGCAGCTAAGGTATTGAAAGTAGGTAAGAACAGGGTATGGTTAGACCCAGCAGCTACTGAGGATCTTACAGAAGCTATAACGCGAGAGAATATCCGCGATTTGATAGAGGAAGGGGCAATAAAGAAGAAGGATAAGACAGGCGTAAGTAGGGGACGGGCGAGGAAATTAGCAATGAAAAAAGTGGTTGGACGGCGAAAGCGGCAAGGCTCGCGTAAAGGTGCAAAAGGTGCCAGGGGTGGCAAGAAAAGACGGTGGATAACGAAAATAAGAGCATTACGACGCAGATTAAAAGAGCTCAAGGATGATGGTGAAATAGATAAGACCA
This sequence comes from Halobacteria archaeon, assembly GCA_029932715.1. Classification (GTDB taxonomy): domain Archaea; phylum Halobacteriota; class Syntropharchaeia; order Alkanophagales; family Methanospirareceae; genus QENJ01. The sequence continues at coordinate 2,624 of JAOZPO010000038.1, forward strand.
TCTATCATCTTTTATACAGAAGGGCGAAAGGGGGACAGATAAGGAATCTATCACATTTAAATGATATAATAGCAACATATAAAAAAGAGGAAGTATAGAATGACAAGAAGAACAAACGCAAGTGGACCTACATATCGCGTCCCTTTCAGAAGACGGCGTGAGGGGAAGACTGATTATCACAAGAGATTAAAGCTTTTATTTAGCCAAAAACATCGCGTGGTAATAAGAAGCAGTAATAAGTATATCCAGATGCAACTGGTCTCAACTGATACGTTCGGGGATAAAACTTCTGTCGCTGCTATTTCTTCAGAGCTGAGTAGATATGGATATAAGGGTGGCAAGTGCAACATACCAGCAGCATATCTTACTGGATTATTGTTCGGAAGGAAAGCAAAAGAGGCAGGGTTTGAGGAAGGGATACCTGATATTGGATTGAATACACCAGGCTCTAAACTGTATGCTGCGGTTAAAGGTGTAGTTGATTCTGGTATGAGTATACCACATGACCCGATTGTTTTCCCTTCGGAAGAACACATTAGAGGCAAGCATATTGCTGCTTTCTTGAACGATGATAGCATATTAGCTAATTTTGATATTGTAAAGGATAACATAATGAGTGGTAAAGAAGTAGATATGGAAGCGGTAACATGACCAAAGCAAAAAGCTGGAAGGAAGAGGAAAAGCACTGGGGACCATCAACAAAATTAGGTAAGCTGGTGCAGAATGGAGATATAACAACTATCGAAGAGGTTCTGAATTCAAAATACCCATTAAAAGAGTATCAAATAGTAGAAACAGTTCTTCCGGACCTTGTGGAAGAGGTTCTGGATATAAACATGGTGCAACGGATGACAGATTCAGGAAGACGAATAAAGTTCAGGGTATGTGTAATAGTAGGGAACAAGGACGGATACATTGGCATCGGCATAGGTAAGGATGCACTTGTACGAAGTGCCATAACAAAAGCGATAAGAGCTGCTGACTTGAACATAACACACATAGAGCGCGGTTGTGGCTCCTGGGAGTGTAATTGTAATGGGCTGCATTCTGTGCCTTTTGCCGTTACTGGTAAGTCAGGTGGTGTGTATGTAAATTTCAAACCTGCGCCGAAAGGTCTGGGTCTTGCTGCTGGTAACACACCGAAGAAGATATTGGAATTCGCAGGTATTCAAGATGTCTGGACGAAGACGAAAGGTAAGACGAGAACTACGTTAAATCTTGCTATGGCTACTTTTAATACGTTAAAAAAGACATCTATGATAAAAGCGAGGTCATAAATAAGGTGATTTTATGTATGCAATAATAAAGCTACGTGGGAATGAAGACTTAAGGCCTGAGATACGGCATACGTTAGGGTTATTGCGGTTACACAGGGTTAATCACTGTGCAGTTGTAGATGAGAATGCGTATTACAAAGGAATGATAAATGTAGTAAATGCGTATATTGGCTGGGGTGAGATATCAGAAGAAGAACTCGAAGAGTTGCTAACCACAAGAGGCAGATTAGAAGGTGGAAAGAGATTGACGGATGAGTATCTGCAGGAGCAGACTCCTTATGGTTCGCTAAAAGAGTTGGCTCATGCTCTTTATACAGGTGATACAAACATGAAGGATTTGAAGAGGTACAAGATTAAACCTATATTCAGGTTGCACCCACCAAGAAAAGGGCATAGAGGCATTAAAAAAACTGTTAAGCAGGGTGGTGAGTTAGGTTATCACGGCGATAAAATAAATGAGTTGTTGCATAAGATGAGGTGATGGCAGATGGAAAAAGATGAAAAAAAGAACTATCGTAAGTTTAATAGCAATCGCAGCGTTAGTATCGGTACAGACGTTTGCAGGGTGCATAGAAGAGGAGACACCTACACCATTACCAACACCGGTTTTAGACGACATACCTGTCTCTGATGAGGAAACAGTCAGGCTTGGAGCATTCAACATACAGGTATTCGGAAAGAGCAAAACGGCAAAGCCTGAAGTCATGGCTGTGCTTGGGGAAATTATTCGTACTTATGATGTCGTTGCTATAAAAGGTAATTTCGATGTTACGCTTATTGTAATTCACACCGACCCCGATGAAGCAACAGAAGAGATAAATGCACTTGTGGATGTGGTTAAATATACCCAACGCACGTATCCGGACGAGCAGGACTTTATTGTTATGGGCGACTTGAATGCAGACGGCTCGTATTTTAATGAAGAATCCGCTTCTGCGATGAACAGCAGCGATTATTATTGGTGCATAAACAACAGCCTAGATACTACCACACGATCCACTAATTACACCTATGACCGTATAATAATCACGAATCAAACAGTCCCTGATTTCTGTGGTGAATCAGGTGTTTTCCGGTATGACATAAAATACGGGTTAACAGCAGCCGAAACGACTGCTGTATCGGACCATTATATAGATAGTGGTACATCATATCTTTTATCCGCGGCGCTGGTAAACTATATCTTATTGAAGAGCATATACACTAATTTGGGTATTTTTGGGGTTCCTCGAGAATGCCAGTTGGGACTTACTGGCAACTCACCCGTAGGGGGATTCCCAAATCCTCTGCCCTTTCAATGCCGAGGCATTGCGCTATGGAGGTGTTTGACCTGAGGTATGCTTCTATGTTGTCGTATGTCTTACAAAGCGATACCTTCAAGAAAACACAGACTGCGACGATTCGTGGATCCCAGCATGGACGACCGAACAAATTACGTTCCATGGGGCGTGCTGCCCTTACTGCGCTGATTATGCACAGAAGGATAAGCCTCTCGAAGTCTCGATTTACCTGGTTGGCGACCCGTGGAGAAACTCTTTTCTTTTGGTTTCCCATACTAAAATATTAATCCATAACTTTAAATAAACATTATTTCTTATGCACACCTTATGGTAAAAGAATGTTACTAAAAATCTAAAAGTTACGGTATTGAATATCCCTTAGTTTTGGGATGAAGCCGATTTTTTTCTGTTGTATTCCATAACCACTTCGGAGAACAAATCCAAGGTCACCCATTCAAAAGACTTATCCTGATGCAAATACCGACTAAACTCTGTGCCTATAAAATAAACGTTAGCGTCACAATCCTTGTTTGATTTCATAAAGTCTTCTCCCCATTTTCTTCCCAGAACTCTTCCTTTTCCCGCATCCTTTTTATCTGCTTCTTTTTACTCATACTCGCACCCTTTTATATTGTACAGCGTTTTATCATAAAACGATGATTGCGAAGAGAGAGCTTTGGCAAGATTGGAATCATATAACCAAACTTGACCCTGATAAGCCTATTACAGAATCAGCTTTGGAAACGGTAATCGAAAGCGGAACTGACGCTATAATGATCTCAGGCACACAAAACATCACAGGCAACAGCGTATCTCATTTAATATCGCTCCTGAATGACTACGAGATACCGAAAATAATAGAGCCGGCAACACCAGACGCGGTGATATATGACGCTGTAGATTACCTGTTTGTACCACTTGTTCTTAATACTGGCGACTTGAAATGGATTGTAGGTAAGCACGTGGATTGGATAATGAATCATACGATACAATGGAGCGAGGTTGTTCCTGAAGCGTACATCGTTTTGAATCCCGATTCCGCAGTGGGCAAACTGACAAAGTCAAACACAGCGTTAAATACAGAAGAAGTAATTGCTCATGCACAATATGCCGAGAAGTATCTCAGGATCCCTATTGTATATATCGAGTATAGTGGTACGTATGGCGATCCAGAGTTACTAAAGCGGCTGAGTGAAGTGTTAGACGAAGCTTCATTGTTCTACGGTGGGGGAATTGATTCAAAGGCGAAAGCAGCCGAGATGAAGCGCTATGCTGATACTATTATAGTAGGGAATGTAGTGTACACCAACATGGATGATTTCTTGGATACTGTATTGTAAGTGTACACTTCCACTGGAAATATACGGGTCCCCGCCTACCTAATATACACTCCCTGTAACAGCTTCCGTGTGTATCCTCACCATGTATCCATCATACGCTGATTCTTTTATATCACAAATCTCTGATAGTTTCCGGTTTCCTATTTCTATGTTTTTTAACTTCTCCTCGTCTCCTGGTTCTACCTTCACCCGCAATCCGTTAAGCTGTATAATTGTTGAAAACTCTTCTCCTGCTTTTGGTGGTAGTTCCTGGTCTAACATCTCCTTTATGAACAAAGGAGAACTAGCAAGAGGGTCCTCATCTATCTCTCTCCTTCTCTCTTCAAGAGCTGCGCCCAACGCATCAGCAACCTTCTGTAACTCATCTATCTCGTACTTACGTCTCAATCGCTCTGTTCTTCTCCCTATGCTTCCTACATAATGTGGTATATCAATATCTGGAGGCCCACCAACTATTATGTAAGGGACCTCCAGGGACTCACATAACTTCGCTTTCTCTTCTATACACTCTTTAAAATCACCAAACACGAATACAGCGGCATCGCATTCCTCTATTATCGCCTTCTCTTCTGTTGTTATCTGTGCTATCCTCTTCCCTACCCCTCGTGCCAGCCCCATCATATTGGTAATCGCGCCATTTCTACGCAAGAACTCGGCTATGTCACACATCGGGTCAACCGCGTGGTGCTTACCGAGGGAAGGGACAACGATCATTATTTCCGCTCCTGCCAGTGGTAACTCTTTTATCTTGCCACCCACATCCTTCACTTTAGCACGGATAGTCCGCTCTTCCTCCGCGGGGAATGCCATGTGCAGCATCGTCTCCGTCTGCATCACCATCTCCTGCAATATAAACCCCCCTATGTCCACTACTAACTCTTTCAACTCGTTGAATTTGTATACTCCACCAGTGAACATCATTATTTTATACATGCCTACGCTTCTCCTTTATTCATACTACTCAATATCGCTTTCGCTTTCTCCTTCCACTCATCCTTTATCGGGTTCTCAGAAGCGATGATGGTTACACTACCCTTAAAGGGAACGGAGTATCGCACTCGTGCACCCTCAGGTAATACCCTGTCCATCCCGTCCAATATTCGTATGTTTAAATCCTCCCGTGGATCATATACGATCCGATTCATGAGCTTATGCATCTCTTCTATGCTATCTAATTTCACTTTTATCTCTAACCTGCTTAGCTGCTCAACCCTGTCCCCATAGTCATCCCAAAGCATGGTGAGCAACCTGGGGACATAGGTCTCATTCGTCACCTTTATCACATCCGCTCCTCCTATTACCGTCATATCTCCCACCTTCACCGGGTTCGACACCCTGCTTATCTTAACAGAGAGTATAAACATGTGCTCCGCAGCATTGCAATACATATAAACGCTGTCAATGTTACTCTGTAAACCTGTGTCCCTGAATATAGTCTGACATATCTTCTTATAACCTGCATTGCTAAACTCCCCTCCTCCTTCTACTTTCACTTCCATCTCAATCAGACACCCCTTCCTGTCTCCTTCCTCCTCCTTCTCTACCTACTACTATTATCCGCATACATAGTATCTAAAAATCTTTGCTATATTAATAATCAATCCCCTTTTTGCTTCTTCATCCTCTTGCCATAAATGCAGCCACTACCCTGAATACCACCTAATGGATTTGCGGGAGACCCAAATTGGTGCATACAACGTCCAAGAACCGCAGCACCTCTTGCCAGCGCATCGTCTGCAAATATCACTTCTTTATCCATCTTCCTGCCAAACAAATCACTCAACTTCTCCAGTATTAACTCAGGCTTATTCCCTGTTATCGCAGCCCTACCAGTTATTCCTATTTTCGTGTTGGGTAACATCAAACCCTCCTCTCTTGCTATCCTTACTAAATCCTCTACGACACACGCCGACACCTCGTCTATCACAGCCATAACATAGTGCATGCCCCCCTCGCGATGAATCTCTTTGCCAATAGCTGCAATTTTCGGCAGGTCGGAAAGGTTGTCCCCAGCATCTACACCAATCAAAGCAACCCCTGCTTTTCTCGCTGCATCTATATTTATCGGCGATCCACCAAATGCTGCTCCCGCATTGATCCTCTCTATCCTCAGAAGTCTCATAACATCATCTGCATATCCCTTCACCACTTCTTTCTTTATCATTCCTCTCCTCTTACTGTGTGGGCAATCAAGCACGGAAGGGTATTTTTCACTTACTACTTTAGAAACGAACGCATCGGGGATAGCCCCTGCTAAACCGCAGAAACTACCTATTACCTTCGAATATGGTAACCGGTCATCAGTAATACGACCTGCAAGTGTGGTGCCAAAATCTAATGACAGAACAGGATTTCGGTAGTCAACATCGAGCCATTTCGCAGCTTCCTTAAGTCCCGCGGTTACCAGTTCACCCTCCATCTCATTCGCTACCAACGACTCACCAGCAGGTGCTTCGTTGCCTGTTACTGCGCCGTCAAAATACGTCCGTTCCATCATAGAAGAAGATCGCAATTCCGGTGCGATATCATCTACCCTCATAGGCGAAATCATCTTCCGCGGCGGAATACCAGCGAGCATACAGCCCTTTGCCAGTCCCTTTATTACTCCCTGCATCTCCTCTACGCTGGAGAACCCTGCTGTTACTCCTGATGACCGAACCACGAAATGCAAATCCGGTACTGTAATTCCTGCGGCAGTTGCAGATTCCCGTAGCGTCTCAGCCACCAACTTCGCAATAGAATCTTCTGACAGTTCGACCATTGTTATCGTATGACAAAATACAGCATCATGCGCTAATGCTTCTCGTGTCATCCTGACTGCTTTATCCAGTATATACGTCTTTCCACTTTTCAGGTCTGTTGCACTCAATATAGATTTAGTGGTGCTGTTCCCGAGTTCAACACTACTTGCAATAAAGATAGGCCTCATCGTAAGGTCCCCACGTGAAAGCCGCAGTGTATAATACAAATCACTATAACTCATTCTCTGCGTCTTCAACAATTTCGGATGATGCTTCCCCCGGAATAGCCCCATTGTTTCTATACTCCTATGTCTTTGTGTATCTATCCTTATCTATTAAAATTGTTCTTCTTTCTGTTATTGTGTTATCTTACCTTGCGGGGATATAAGATGGTAAAAATAGAAAAGCTTTTATACTACTAACGAATCTTAGTTCCCTCATGGAACCAATAGTAATGTTGTTTGCATGGATGTTAGTAATAGTGTTCTTAGCGTTTGTAGCGTGCATGTTCGAGGACTTGGAGTCAGACATAGGATCGCAGAGCAATCCGAACTCGCAGATTCAGTTAGCGCCAGAGATGGGATATATACACCGGTACTACAACAAAGCGATTTCAGGAGAAGGACTATCTAATGCACTGGCATGTACTATATCAGGGACAATAGCGTTGCTGTTGCTGTTAATGTTAGAGCCTATGTTAGTGGCAAAAGATATGCCATTGGGGTATGCAGCGATATTAGCGATACCAGTGGGCGCGATGGTAGGCTCAATCGTGCACATGGTTCGGTGTTCTACATGTCATTTGGGAAGAGAATCAGCGCATAAAAGGTTTGAACAGCCTATTTTCCTTGACGTCTGGATAGGACATCTGATTCCCATTGCAACACACAACTTCCTAACAGTGATATGCATTACGGCGATTGCATACATACAGAGCCATCTAACA
>JAOZPO010000039.1 GCA_029932715.1 Halobacteria archaeon
AATGCAGCCCATCCATCTCATTCTTTATTCTTGCGATTGACCTGGTTATTGATGGCTTACCGGGTCTCTACCACATTATTCTGGTTATTTAATTCATTATTTATGTTGACCTGTACCTAACAGAAAAGAAAGGTAGATAGGACACTAAATCTGAAAAGAAGGATATTTTTTGTTTTGATAGTATTACATTTATGATTCAATAGCAGATGCCACTTCACTGCCAAATTCCCTGGCTGCTGCCGGTCCATTCCCCGTGATTATCCGTCCATCTCGTTCAACAGCAGCACCTGTATAATCCGCGCCCATTTTCACCAGATTCCTTTTTTGCGAACTGAAAGAAGTTGCCTTCTTCCCCTTTAGTAGTCCTGCATTTGCTAATGTTGAAGGCGCTATGCAAATAGCAGCTACTACTTTACCCTCGTTAAACGCATTAGTAGCCAACGCATGGGCTCCTGGATCGTTGAAATACACATCTGCGCCTGACCCACCAACGAAAATCACCGCATTATAATCCTCGCTACTGACATCTGCAAGATCAGTATCCACTTTTATTTCTGCACCAAACATCCCTGTCGCTCGATCTACACCCTTTGACGCTATTGTTACTTCCGCCCCCGAACTGGTAAATATCGCCAGCGGGTCCATCAACTCTTCATCCCGGAATTTTTTCGGCGCTACAACCATCAGAATTTTTTTACCTTTTAGATTAGCCATTCTTCTATTACCTCTATACCTTAACAATATACATACAAGTATTTAATGTTCCATGTTTTTAAATCTCACTTCGTGTGTGATTATAAATATAAAGGAATAGTACAAACAGAAGTATATGGACTTACAGGGAAAGCAATTGACTCTTGCAACTGGTGGTGCGGTAGTTTTGGCGTTCTTAGTGCTTATAGTATTAGTAGCAACAATTGGTGGTGGTTTACGCTCTTATGAGCGGTCAGCATTATCAGTGATTTTATTCGGCAGCCAGGGATAATATATGAAGAGGAAGGAGTATATAAAAATGGAAAAAGAAGGGAAGAAGAGAGATTCACGTCTTAGGCTCTTGAGAGCAGTAATAACCGTACAAGATAAAGGATAAATGAGAGCGTTATACATAGGGCGGTTCCAACCATATCACCTCGGACACCATGAGGTAATAAAGCATATAGCTTCGGAAGTAGATGAGGTTATTATCTGCATAGGCTCAGCACAGAGGAGCCATGAGCCGGAGAACCCTTTTACTGCTGGAGAACGCTATCTGATGATTTCAAAGTCATTAAGAGATAATAACGTCTTCAATTTTTATATCGTGCCTGTACTGGATGTAAACAGGAATGCTATCTGGGTATCGCACATTGAATCATTAATACCGCCTGTGGACGTAGTATATACAAATAATCCGTTAATAGAGCGGTTATTTAGGGAACAGAGCTACAAAGTGCACACTCCTCTCTTATTTAACAGGAAAGAATATTCAGGTAGCGAAATAAGGAGACGAATGGAGAACAGAGAGAATTGGGAGGAGTTAGTACCTAAGGCGGTTGTAGAAGTTATAAAAGAGATAAAAGGGATAAGCAGAATGGATGATTTATGCAGGAATGATAAATAAGAGTTTATATATAAGAGACTTTGAAGCTATAAAACTAACTCGTGGAAAATGCACTATATAATCACAGAGAAAGGGACAACGGCAAGGAGGATCGCATCTATCCTATCGAACGGTGAAATGAAGAAGAAGAAGATAGGGAAGACAGAAGTGTATGAGTTTGATGGTAACGTAGTAGTAGGATTGAGTGGGCATGTCTTTCGTCTGGACTTCCCTCCTACATACAACGATTGGAATAAGATAGAACCTCAGAAGCTGATAGATGCAGAAACAGTAGCGGTAGCACTGAAAAAGGAGCTGGTTAAGACACTGCAAAAGATAGCAAAAGACGCTGATTCCGTTACCATCGCTACTGATTACGACCGTGAGGGCGAGGCGATAGGCGTGGAAGCGCTCAACGTGATCAAAGAGATAAACTCTTCAGTGCCCGTTGACCGGATGCGATACAGTGCGATAACAGATAAGGACATAAAGGAGAGTTTTGCTGCGAGAAGCGAAGTGGATTATAACTTAGCGGAATCAGCCGAAGCGAGACAGACAATAGACCTGATGTGGGGTGCGGCTCTGACAAGGTTCATCTCCTTAACGGCAAATCGCTTGGGTGACGATTTCTTTTCTGTTGGTCGTGTCCAATCGCCTACGCTTTCTTTGCTTGTAGATAAGGAGAAGGAGATAAACAAATTTGTACCACGTAAGTACTGGGAAGTGCACGCGAAATTGAAGACGGAAGAGGGAGAGACATTTGAAGTAACGCATAAAACGCAGAAATTCCGGGATAGAAAAGAAGTAGAAGAGATAAAAGCACGAATAGAAGCAGCAAAAGAGGGCATTGTTCGCGCGGTAAATACGAAGACACGAGTTGATAAGCCACCTACACCGTTTGATACTACCAGCTTCATACGAGCTGCTTCTGCTATTGGTCATACCCCGAGGCGGGCAATGGCTGTTGCCGAGGGTCTATACCTTGGAGGGTTCATCTCATATCACCGCACGGATAACACGACCTATCCGGAGACGCTGGATCTTAAGACGTTAGTTAAGATGTTTCACAGTATCGAAGATTTTGGTAAATACGCACAGATGTTATCGAAGAAGAAGCAATTGAAGCCAACAGCCGGTAAAAAGAAGACCACTGACCACCCACCCATACATCCGGTGTCGGCAGTATCAAAAGATAAGCTCGATAAGGACCAGTGGAAGATTTATGAGCTTGTGGTAAGGCGATTTTTAGCTACGCTTTCTGACGCTGCGAAATGGAAAGATACTAATGTGAAGATAGAGATAGGAGAGGAACCGCTGGTAGCAAAGGGAAAGGAGTTGAAGCAACCGGGCTTTCTCGCTGTGTACCCGTATCAGAAGAAGGAAGAGTTGAAATTACCGAAATTGGAAGAGGGAGATAAGCTAAGTGTTGTTGATTTAAATATCATGGAGAAGGAGACGAAGCCGCCAAACCGGATTTCACAGGCGGGATTAATAAAGAAGATGGAGGAATTGGAACTTGGCACGAAGAGCACGAGACACGAGATAATAGGGAAGCTGTATGATCGCGTTTACGTGCAGGGCAATCCTGGCAAACCCACGGATAAGGCTTTTGCACTTATTGATTCCTTAGAGAAATACGCTACGATGATAACGAAACCGGAGATGACAGGGACGCTGGAGCAGGAGATGGACAGGATAAGCGAAGGGAAGCAGAAAAAAGAAGAGGTGGTGGATGATTCGAAGAAAATGCTGAGAGCTGTGTTCAAGGAGATGCTCGCCAACCGCGAAGAGATAGCAAACTCGCTTAAGGATGCACTGAAAACGGCTAAAATCGTAGGCACATGTCCGGAATGCGGTGCAGATCTTTTCTGGGCTACATCAAAGCGTAGGAAACGATTTATAGGTTGTACTAATTATCCAACCTGCAGTTTCTCACTACCACTACCGCCCAGCAGTTCCGGGCGACTGATCATAACCGAAGATACGTGCGATGTACACCCTACTTTGTTCAAACTGAGGATAATAAAAAAGGGTAAAGGCAGGCCATGGGATTTTGGCTGTCCATATTGCAATTTCCTGCGCTGGAAAGCAGAGAAAGAGGGTAAATCGTGATGTGAACAACAAGAGCATGTTTTTTGCACTCTTTGCCCTTATATTACACAAACGAGTCTTTCTGTACATATCCACGGAAAGGGCTAAAGTGAACGGATAAGAACAGATTTAAATAGTGTGTATCATTAGTGTGGTGGCATGAAGAAAGAAATAAGCATTGGCTTGATAGCATTGTTTGTCATTGCGACTGGCTGTATAACGGAAGAGGAAGCACCCACAACAAGCGAAGAACTAACGATAAAGTTGGGAGTTATGCCCGATGAAGCGACTTTACCGTATTACGTGGCTGCAAAAGAGGGTTTATTTGCAAGCCAGGGTTTAAATGTAGAGATAGTGCCTTTTATGAGTGCTATGGAGAGAGATGCTGCGTTAACAGCAGGGGAAATAGACGCAGGTGAGAACGACCCGGTAGGTGTCTTATTATTGCGAAATGCAGGTTATGACGTAAAGATTATCAGCCTGGAATTGCAAGAGACGGCAGATAAGATGCGGTTCGCCGTTATCGCCAGTCCACAATCGAACATAAGTGCGGTCGAAGACCTGGAGGAGATAGCAATCTCACGCAATACAATCATAGAATACATAACCGACACTCTGCTCGGCGATGTACAATTGAATAAGGTAGAGGTAAAGAAAGTGCCGATACGAATGCAGATGTTGCTCGACAACGAGATAGGAGCAGCCACGCTACCAGAGCCTTTAGCGAGTTATGCACTTTATCGCGGTGCTAACATGGTAATCTCGGATTCCATGCTCAACAGAAACGTCTCTCAGACCGTCATAGTAGTCAATAGCGAATTCATAGAGAAGCATCCAGGATGTGTGACTAAGTTCTTAGACGCATACAGTGAAGCGGTGGATATGATAAATACAAACCCAGAGAGTTATAGAGCATTGCTTGTGGAAAAGACGCATATTCCAGGAGAGATAGCTATGAATTACAAAATTGCTACTTATTTACCTCCACAGCCGTATCCAGAAGCTAAGTTCGATGCAGTTTTATTGTGGATGCAGAACAAGGATTTGGTGCAGCAAGAGATTTCCTATGACGATACAGTCCTAAAGCAATAACCCGCTCGTGAATACAAAGTCTATATATAGGGCATATACATGCTTGAGGCGAAGGGAATAAGTAAGGTTTACCCTGATGGAACAGAAGCACTATGTGAGGTCAGTTTCAAGGTACCAGAGGGGGAGAGCTGTTCCATTATCGGTCCTTCGGGCTGTGGAAAGACTTCTCTTCTCTTTATCTTCTCCGGTATCCTGAAGCCAACGAGCGGTAAAGCGTTAATTGCAGGTAAGGAGGTAGTAGCGCCATCGCGAGAGGTTGCATTGATATTACAGGACTATGGCTTGTTTCCATGGAAAACGGTATATGGGAACGTATCATTGGGCTTAGAGCTAAGAGGCTACGGCAAAAAAGAGCGCCAGAGAATAGTGTCACCACTTCTGAAGAACCTGGGGTTAAGCGATTTCGCAGACCACTATCCAAAACAGCTTTCTGGTGGTATGAAACAGCGAGTAGGATTTGCAAGGGCATTAGCTTTAAATCCCGATGTTTTACTCATGGATGAGCCTTTATCTTCGCTCGATGCGTTAACGCGTGAGAAACTGCAGAATTCACTGCTATCACTATGGAAGAACAACAGGATGACGATGCTTCTGGTTACACACAACATAGAGGAAGCGGTCTTTCTTGGCAGGGAAATAATCGTGCTTTCTTCGAGACCCGGGCGTGTGGTGATAGTAGTGGAGAACAATAAAGTGGGCGAGGTAGATTATAGAACTACGGAGGATTTTTTCGATAAATGCCGCGAAGTGAGGAGCAGCATAGAATATGGAGCTACTTGATTGCCGGGATTTTGTTAATACTGCTATGGCAGGTTATAGCGGCTTTACTGAATTCGATAGCATTACCCATGCCGTTAGACGTATTCTCAGCGTTTATAGCGGGATTAAGTGGTAATCTGCTCTCGCATGTATTAGTAAGTACAGTCAGAGTGTGCTACGGGATTGCACTGGCGTTATCACTTGCAATACCGATCGGGTTGGTAAGTTATAAGGACACTATGGATAAATTCATCACGCCTTTCATTTATCTGCTATATCCAATCCCCCATATCGTTTTGTTACCATTAATCATTCTGCTCTTTGGTATTGGCGATTTATCAAAGGTAATCTTGATAGCGCTAATCGTGTTCTTTCAGATTCTCGTGACTACGCGAGATGCAGCGAGAAATATAAGCACGAACTATATCTATTCACTTCTATCTCTGGGTGCAACGGGAAAAGACGTTTATAAACATGTAGTATTCCCCGCTTGCTTGCCTAAGATACTCACTTCGCTGCGAATAAGTGTGGGTACGGCGATAGCGGTGCTATTCTTCGTGGAATCATTTGCAACGAGAAAGGGTTTGGGATACTTGATTATGGATTCCTGGAGTCGAATGGACTATCCAGATTTGTATGCGGCGATAGTAAGTATGGCACTGCTGGGCTTATCGTTATATCTTGTGCTTGAACGGGTGGAAAAGAAGCTCTGTGCGTGGGTGTATGTGTAAATGAATGTTGAGCTGTAAACTTAGAACTCGCGGGGCTTTCTGGAACATTGAGCCCAGAGGGAATCTTAGCCAGTCTTGGTGTGGCGGAAAAGCAAGAGAACAGGATTTATCTTCTCAACAACGCAGGCGTTTTGTTCTTCGCCGACAAGCCACAGAGATTTGTTCCTTGGGCGGCTTTTACTGTCGTCATGTAAACCAAAAAGGGAGGAGATTTATTAATATCCCATTGAGGCGATTATAGAAGTGGTAATCAATTCCATCACGCATCGAGATTATTTCGAAAATGAGCGTAAACATCGTAGCTATTATTCATAATTGAACTTTGAGATTTTGATTTTTGGTATTGTTTGCCATTGAGCATTTACCTATTTTTATATGCTCTTGAAATCGCGGCAGCATACACTTCTCTCGCCCCATAACACTTTGTTTTCTGGCAGATGTATTTTAGTTATCTAGCCCGCCAAGCCTCTAAACCGCTAACTGCTCCCTTTACCCCCCCTACTCACACTTTTCTGTATATGATACTTTGCACCAATATCCCCTCTGTTCCACAGCGCACCGTCTATATTTCTAATGCCATCCAGCGAAATTTCCCTCGCCTCTTCTATGTTTTCACCAACGCCCACGGTGCAAACAGTTCTTGAGCCGAGTGCATAAGTATGCCCATCTTCCCTTAACTCCATAGACCCTGGATAAATCCTCAGATTATCGTCATATTGTTCCTGTAATGCATACGCTCCACTTAAATCCACTCTTTTATCTCCACTGAATTTCACCCTGTACCCGCCATAATCCATCGGCACGGCATACGTCACCACCGTCGCCTTCGCATCGCACTCTATCTTCGAAAGATTACCTTCTATCATGCGAAAGCAAACGTCCACAAAATCGTTTTTCAAAACAGGCAGCACATTCTGTATCTCAGGGTCACCAGGTCGGCTGTTTATCTCCAGTATCTTCGCACCATTGGCAGTATGCATGAAACCAACGTAAAATGGTATTCCCCTTAGCTCTTCGTTGCTTCCATTACCTCTGAGTTTGTTAAATATCTTCTGAACCAATCTCTCCACTTCTTCTCTATCACGTTTATCCATAAAAGGCAGCCAATCTTTGTTATCCATGTAAGAGCCCATTCCTCCCGTGTTTGGTCCAATGTCAGCATCAAAAGCGCGTTTATAATCGCGTGTCTCGGGGAGAACCGCAAGTCGTTTACCATCGCAGAACGCCTGGAAACTCGATTCCTCGCCCTCCACTTTCTCCTCTATTATTACATCGCTGCCACCGTCGAAAATAGACATAAAATGCGCAAATAACTGCTCTCTATTCGTGAAGTGATCACCCCAGACTCCGACTCCTTTACCAGCCGCAGGCGTATCAGGCTTCACCGCTACTTTATCCCCGATTTCATCTAAGAACTGCCATACAGCAGTTTTCACTGCTCTTACACTACCATAATCCGCCCGTGGGAAGACATTAAACCTGGGATTCGCATCAGCGCAGCATTCATCAAGTAGAATTCGCTGCGCAACTTTACTCCCTTCTATCGCATATCTTTTCGTGGGGCATATCATTGTCACACCGGTCTTACTCTCAATCACGTCTCTGACACCCTCTATTATCGGTTGCTCAGGACCACAGAGCCCGAAATCTATCTCGTCTTTATTCGCTTCGACAAATTCGCATATCTTTACTACATCCAAATCAGGAATGACTACGTGCTTCGCTGCGTGTTTCGCGTTAAATGGATTCTTCTGTTTATCCGCAATG
Source organism: Halobacteria archaeon (assembly GCA_029932715.1). Classification (GTDB taxonomy): domain Archaea; phylum Halobacteriota; class Syntropharchaeia; order Alkanophagales; family Methanospirareceae; genus QENJ01. The sequence continues at coordinate 8,020 of JAOZPO010000039.1, forward strand.
TAAAACCGCACTTTGTAGTCCTCACTTCGGCTCAGTGCATCTATAATCGCAGCCGCCCGCGACCCATAAGAAATGACCAATATCCCTACCTTTTCTGCTCGCATGTACTTATATTTATAACTTGCTAATAGTTATAACAGAATTAAGCAAAAAAAAGGAGATAAGAATATTATGGTTGGACGTGGCGAAATCCCACCGATATTGCAAAGTCAACTTGCGCAGCTTCAGCAGTTGAAAGCGCAGATAGAAGCTGTGCTAAGACAGAAGATGCAGGTAGAAGCTCTGCTTAAGGACTCAGAGAACGCATTAAAGGAGTTAGAGAAGCTTGATGACAACTCCGTTGTCTACCAGAATGTCGGTGAGTTGATGATAAAAGTGGAGAAAGAAGAAGTGAAAGGCGATCTGTCAGAGAAGAGGGAGACATACAATTTGAGATTGAAGACTTTGGAAAGGCAGGAAGAGCGAGTGCAGAAGAAATATCAGCAGCTACAGCAGCAGTTGCAAGAGGCGTTAGGAGCGGGTACACAGCCGACGATGGGTGCATAAGATGACGTAGGAATTATTTTTGCTATGTGTAACATTAAATCATCCTCTTCTATTTTATCTTTGGGATACAGGTTAGAATAGCGATGGCTTCAATCATGAATGTACCACTAAAAAAGATAAGAGAAGATGTCTGGGAAGTGCCGCAGTCGTATAAGGACTACATGCGGGTGCCCGCGCGGATATACGCTGCGGAAGGGCTGTTAGCAAAGATGAAGAGTGACCTGACGCTGAGACAGACAATCAATGTCGCTTCACTTCCAGGAATAGAGAAATACTCGCTGGTTATGCCAGATGGGCATCAGGGCTATGGTTTTCCAATTGGCGGCGTTGCGGCTACGGACTTCAACGATGGTGTCATATCGCCCGGCGGTGTTGGTTATGACACAAACTGTGGTGTGAGGCTTATTCGGACCAATCTAAAAGAGGAGGATGTCAGACCACATTTATCAGACATATTGGACAGTTTGTTTGAGTATATACCTGCGGGACTTGGACTCTCAGGAAAAGTAACGTTATCTTTTAGCCGGTTAGATGAGGTGCTCAGGGGCGGTACGGAGTGGTGCATCGAGAACGGTTATGGCTGGGAGGAAGATATAGCGCATACAGAAGAGGGAGGGCGATTAGAAGTGGCGAATCCGGATAAGATAGACGAGAAGTCAAAGAAGCGTGGTGCTCCTCAGCTCGGCACGCTCGGTTCCGGGAATCACTTTTTAGAGGTGCAGGTAGTGGATGATATATTTGATGAACAACTTGCAAATGCGTTTGGAATAGAAGAGAAAGGTCAGGTAACTGTTTTGATTCATACAGGCGGCAGGGGCTTCTCGCACGGCGTTTGCTCATATTATCTGCGCAAATTCGAACGCGAGATGAACAGAGATGCCTCGCTATCAAAGATACTCGGCTTAGAGCGTGAGCTGGCTTGCGCGTATCTGAACAGCGATACCGGCATGGACTATTTTGAAGCGATGTGCGCATGTGCGAATTACGCTTTTGCAAACCGACAACTCGCAACCCACTGGACGAGAAAAGTATTTGAGGACGTGCTACGGAGAAAAGCGGAAGATATGGAAATTAGGCTGGTGTACGACATTGCACATAACATAGCGAAGGATGAGGAGCATGTGGTGGACGGGAAGCGGAAGAATTTGTGTGTACACCGTAAAGGTGCAACAAGAGCGTTCCCCGCGGGCGATGAACGATTACCGCCGATATATAGGAACGTAGGCCAGCCGGTATTGGTCCCCGGTTCGATGGGCACACGCAGTTTTTTAGCCGTGGGTACTGAGGTAGCGAAGGAGGAGACTTTTGGCAGTTGTGCTCATGGCTCTGGCAGAGAGATGAGCAGGACGGCGGCAATGAGGCAATATCGCGGTGAAGAAGTGAGGGATGAGTTGGCTAAGCGTGGTATATTGGTGAAAGTACGAGAACGCAGCAAGCGGGACGTGAGGAAGAAGCGAGGAATACAGTTTGATAAGTACGGCGAGTTGGCGGAAGAAGTTTCCGCAGCCTATAAAGACCCGGAGGCTGTGATTCATAGTTGTGAATTGTCGGGAATAGCACGGAAGGTAGCGGCGTTTCGGGCTATTGGTGTTATAAAGGGGTGAGTATTTTTTGGATAGGTATCAGGTTTGAG
>JAOZPO010000181.1 GCA_029932715.1 Halobacteria archaeon
TCCAAAGCTCATTCTGATATAACCAGGTCCTCTCGGATAGAATCCGAACGGCGAGGGGTATCCCCAGTCTCCTCCCGGGACATCACCTGCAAATTTTACTACTTTCTCTGCACTCGCAACAACTGCTATTCCACCGAAAGCACTGCACACCAGTATCGTTAGTGCCAATACAGCTATAATTTTTTCCTTTTTCATTTTTCCCTTTTTTCACCTCCTAAAAGATTGGCAAGGTCATTAATCTCCGCCAAGCGTAAATCAAGCTCTTCACCAGCCAGACAAGCTCTGAACACGTCATTATTCGCCGGGATAATCCCTGCAATTCCGTTTCTATCCACGGATGCAAGCATAACCTGCCTGCTTTCATCATCAACTTTATTAAGAATGAAATAGACAGGTTTTTTAATGGTACCAGCTAATTCCTCAATCTTTTTTGAGAGCATAAGCGATTCAAAAGTCGGATCCACAACAACCAGGATAATATCGCATCCATGTTCCACACCCCTGCCGAAATGCTCGACTCCCGCATCCGTATCCACGATTACAACCTCTTTATCGTCCGTTTCCAGGTGTTCCAGCATTCCGGTTGAGAGAACACCCATTGCACAGGCACAACCTTCCCCGAACTCGTGTATTTTCCCGACCGCAAGCAACATTATCCCGTTCTTCTCCGTTGTGTATTCGTCTGGAATATCGTTGAGTGTCCACATTTTATCGAAAATTTCGATCTTCGGCGGACCGCTTTTTGCATCGACATTCTGAAACGATGCCCTCATCCGCTCAAGTATCACCTTCTTTCCACCGAAGTAGTTCATGAGGTCTTCTGGCAGCTCCATGCCTAATTGGCGATGCAATCCGAAATTCGATTCATCACTGTCTATCACCAGAACCCTGTATCCCTTATTTGCCATTGCCTTTGATAGGAGTGCAGAAATCGTGCTTTTACCGCTGCCTCCTTTACCACATATCACTATTTTCATTTTTTATATCCCTTATGTGTTAGCTTACAGTTATTTTCTTATTTATCCTTGAAGAAAAATCAAGTCATATATAAACTTTCCGATTTTTTCCTGTAATATCTTATCTACACAGATGATGTCTAAAAAGCCACGAGAGTGCGGGAGGTAGATACGACAAGGTATTTATTATCCTTCAGAACAAATGTGTTCTTGATGAATAGGGGTATAGTAATCCAGGCATCGGATTTAACAAAGTTCTATGGTGAGATTCTCGCCGTTGACCATATCAACTTTGAGGTTAAGAAAGGAGTAATATTTGGATTCCTTGGTCCGAATGGTGCAGGGAAGACCACGACCATCAGAATACTTACTGGACTTTCCAAACCCACTACTGGCACGGCTCGTGTTCTGGATCACGACATCAACACAGAGATAGCAGAGGCAAAGAAGCACATCGGAGTTGTTCCCGAACTTTCGAATCTCTACGATGAGCTATCTGCGATTGATAACCTGTTATTCATGGCACGATTATATGGTATTCCACGTAATCAACGTAGAACGAGAGCAGAGGAGCTATTAAAGACTTTTGGATTGTATAACCGTAAAGATAGTCTCTTTAGCACATTATCACGAGGCATGAAGCGGGCTTTGACCATTGCTGCCGCGTTAATCCATGAGCCTAAAATACTATTTCTCGATGAGCCTACCGTGGGACTGGATGTAGTGGCTGCACGTTCTCTGCGTGCTCTAATCAGCAACCTTCGTGAGCAGGGAATCACCGTTTTCCTTTCTACTCACTACCTGGAAGAAGCGGACATCCTTTGCGACCGGATAGCTATTCTCGTGAAAGGGAGAATAGTGGCGATAGATACCCCGAAAATGCTAAAGGCTGAGACAGAAGAAGAACCTGTGATCGAATTTTCCATTAAAGGAGAGGTATCTAAATTTGTGCAGGGCTTGTCGGAAAAGCTGCCAGCACTTAAGATAATGGCGGCAGGGCATAATAGAGTGCGGATTTATAGCGGTATCTCCACGGAGATTTATAATGCCGCGTTCACGCTTGCTAAGGCTGAAGGCATTGAGGTAGAGTCGGTGAATAGTATCAAGCCGAGTCTGGAAGATGCATTTGTTAAAATTACGGGTTTGAGTCCGACTGTTATGGTAACAGAGAAAGGAGGTGGGCGATAAGATGTGGCGCGATAACTTGCGTGGAATTTTCTACATTGCCATGAAGGACATGAGGACATACTACCTTAAACCGCCTTCCATCAGTTGGGGTACCGTCTTTCCTATTGCATGGATTATGGCGTTCTACTTGCGGAATCCGCAGAACTTCGCGGAACTGGTACCGGGACTCATAGCTATGACCGCTCTGTTCAGCACGACCGCAGCGGAAGCAGTGGTGATTAATTTCGAGCTGCGGTTGGGTACGCTGGAGCGATTGCTGTTAGCGCCAATTGGATTATCTGCGGTACTGCTGGGAAAGATAACAGGTGGCGCTATTTTTGGGCTTATTATGACGGCAATAGTAACATTGAGTTCGGTATTCATTCTCGGACTCCATCCGGACATATTCCTTCTTCTGCTAATTCTTATTCCTTCGCTCTTTGTCTTCTCATCACTCGGCGCTCTTTTATGCGTGTTAGTGAAGGAGGTATTCGAAGCGA
>JAOZPO010000182.1 GCA_029932715.1 Halobacteria archaeon
GGCATGGAAAGATTTATATAAAGCATGTTTCCTATCAAGATAGCAACAACAAAATTGCGAAAAAATAAAAATAAAACTGCAAATAGGATAAGAGATTGATGGATAGATACAGCACTAAACAAAGTTAACTCATTCCTGCACCTTTTCCTATTTCCTCTTCTTCTCCTTTACCTCTGATATCGCTTCTCCATCCGTAAGCAATACCTTTAGCGCATCACCAACTGAAATATTATCTATAGTCCTGATTACTGTACCATCTAATCGCGAGCAGATACTATACCCTCGCTTGAGTATTGCCAGAGGGCTCAAAGCGTCCAGTTTACCAATATAAGCTTGTAAACTACTTCTATGCAATTCTACCTGATGTGTTATCTCAGCGTATATATTACGCTTCAGCTCGTCCACTGTCTGCCGGTACTGATTTATCCGTTCCGTTGGCTTTCTAAATAAAACACTCTTCTCTATGCTCTCTAACCTCTGCCTATGTACTTCAACTACGTTAAACAGATTCTGTCTGATCCTCAACTCCAGAGAGTGCAAATTACGCTCTATCTCCCGTCTATCCGGCACAACGAGCTCAGCAGCTTCCGACGGTGTTGCCGCTCGCTTGTCAGCAACGAAGTCAGCAATAGTAAAGTCTGTTTCATGTCCCACAGCAGAAATAACAGGTATTTCCGAAGAGAAAATCGCTCTTGCTACCGCCTCTTCATTAAACGCCCATAACTCTTCTATCGAGCCGCCACCTCGTCCCAGCACCAGTACATCTATCGTTTCAAGCTCTTTATTAGCCCTGTTCAGCAACTGAACAGCATTTACAATCTCTGAAGGTGCTTGTCCACCCTGCACCACCACCGGCGCCAGCAAAAGATGCACATGTGGATACCGTCTCCTTGTAACATTCAACAAGTCGCGGATAACAGCACCGGTTGGCGATGTAATAATACCTACCGTACGTGGAAAAGCAGGTATCGGCTTCTTATGTGCAACATCAAACAGACCTTCTCGCTTCAATTTCTTCTTTAACTGCTCAAATGCGAGATATAACGCGCCTATCCCTGTTTCCTGAATCTCCTTTGCGTATAATTGATAAGTGCCTTTCTTCTCATACACGCTTATCCTGCCCCGAACTATCACGCTCATACCATCCTCAAGGTTAAATTTCAGTTGGGCACACTTGTCACGGAACATCACACATCGCAACTCCGAAGATTCATCCTTAAGTGTAAAATATAAATGTCCGGAAGTGGGTTGACTGAGATTGGAAATCTCGCCTTTTACATGCACGTCTCGTAATAAGTCGTCTTTGTCCAGCTTATGTCTTATATACCGTGTAATCTCATATATAGTGTATATGTGGGGTGCCTCTCTCTTCTTTGTCTCTTCATTGTTTTTTGTTATCACTGCTGCTGCTCTTTTGCTTCCCTCACCTGCCTGCTCCTCTTCCGCTTTCTTCAAATGCAAGAAATTAGTTAATGTAACATTTTGCTTCTTCATTTGTGCTTCATCCATTTATTTGGCTTACACGAGATAAGATAACATATATACTTAAGTCTTAGTTATTATAATCAAGCAACCCTCATGTAAGGCGCGATAGTGCTTCAACATTACCGAATGGAATAGGAATTTGTACTGGAGCTGGCTTTACACGTTAAAGCCGTTGCTAACAGAGTTTGGAGATAGCTACCCCACCTTCATGCAGACAGATGCATGGCAGGAGAAGGAGTTTCAGACTTCACTCGCTTCCTGGACTGAATTACGGCATGACACGATACTTTACGCTAATATACTGCGGGGACTATCACTGAACGTATTAAACTTCAGCCAAAACCAGTAGTAGGCTACGAGGAGCCAGTGCCGGAATTCTACGCACGGTTATTATCATTAACGCAAATGACAGAAGACGGACTGGCAGACCTCGAAGTTCTGAACGAACGCGGGAGTGCACGGCTGCAAAGCTTAGAGTTCATTCTCGAAAGCAGAACTGGAGAACAAGGAGCTAACAGAGCACGATTATGAATTCATAAGGAACTTTGGCAAGAATCTGGATTCTGTCGTTGCGGGTGTTAGTAAAAGAGGCAAGGACACGACTACCGTTGCGGATGTGCATACTGATTGTAACACCGGAAAGGTTCTGGAAGATGGTGTCGGGTACGTAAACCTGATTTTGGTTGCTTATAACGTTCCGGACGGCAGGATAATCGTGGGTGCTGGTCCTGTTTTCAGCTATTACGAGTTCAAACATCCTATGGATGTTTAGCTCACTTCAAACAAAGCTCATTGACGAGCAATTTTTTGAGTTCAGCGTAGACATCTTTTCCTGTAATCGCCACGTAGCGAAGATCGAAGCGATGTATTGATGTATAGGGATTCTCGTATTTGGCGAGTTTCGCTTTTAGCTCTTCGATTTGTTTTGTCCGTTCTGCAATTATCTTTGCTTTCTCCTCGTTATCGTTCTTCAACTCGGCTACTATCTCCTCCAGCTCATTTATCCGGAGCGTCAAGCTTAGATAATCGCTTGCCGTTACTGGCATCTACACACTCAGATTTTCCACCATCAAAAAAGTAATATGGTTACTTATATTTAAATACCATTGTTTCCA
>JAOZPO010000183.1 GCA_029932715.1 Halobacteria archaeon
AAAGAAAGCTTTACCAAAGAAATTTGTTTTTCTTTTAGCACAGGTTTTCTTTTTTGAAAAAAGAAAAAGTGTTGCGTAAATCAGTGTAAATCTGTGTCTTAAATAGAAGGAAGTCATAGGAAAAAGAAGCAAAGGAGGTAAACAAAAAAGGAGATAAAATGATAAGAACGGAAAACCTGACAAAGGTGTATAATGGAAATAAGGCAGTAGACAGCCTGAATTTAGAGATAGCGGAAGGCGACATATTCGGCTTTTTAGGTCCGAACGGAGCAGGAAAGAGCACGACAATACTGATGCTCGTGGGACTGATCGAACCCAGCGGAGGCAAGTGCATCATAAACGAGATCGAAGTAGCGAGGAATCCGCTTAAAGTAAAGGAGATTATTGGATATCTGCCGGAGAACGTTGGGTTCTACGGCAATATGACCGCGGAGCAAAACCTCGATTACTTCGCTCGATTCTATCCGATAGACGCGGACGAGAGGAAGAAGAGAATAGGAGAACTGCTTGAGTTAGTGCAACTTGACGGCGTAAGCCAAAAAGTGGGTGGATATTCAAGGGGAATGACGCAGCGACTTGGATTCGCACAGGCATTGCTCAATAATCCCGATGTTATTTTCTTAGATGAGCCCACTACGAATCTTGACCCTGAAGGGGTATTACAACTCAGACAAACGCTCAAGAAACTATCGGATGAAGGAAAAACGATCTTCTTCTCTTCCCACATTTTAGCCGAGGTCGCTCAGGTCTGTAATACGATAGGCATAATCTCAAATGGCACGTTGATAGAACGCGGCACACTTGAAGAAGTCAAGACGAAATTAGACGTGCGGAAGACCGTCAAGATTATCGTGGAAGCAACGAATGAAGATATGCCAAAGATAGAACATGAAAATATCATTAACGTGGAATACAAAGGTAGAAGGGCGGTCATAGAAGCAAAAACCGATATAAGAGAGGATATATCAATGTATTTGCTGGAAAACAACGTTGGAATTAAGGAGCTGAGAATAGAAGAGCCAACGTTAGAGGATGTATTCATGGAATCCGTTTATAAAAAACCTTTCTTTAAAAAAGAAAGCTTTACCAAAGAAACATAAAAGAGGAGGAGATAGAAGATGGATAAAATATTCGTAGTGGCGAAAAAAGAGTTTCTGGACCACGTAATGGGCAAGAAATTCTTAGTGATTCTCGCGATACTGATGGTGATTTCGCTTTTGGCGATGCAGCAGGGCGTTGAGAGCTATAATAAGCAACTGGATAGCTATAAAGAGCAAACGGCAGAAATAGAGGAGCATCCAGAGGGGATGCCACCAGGTTGGATGCCAGAAAAACCCTCTATACTTTTCGTTTTCCAGATGATGAGTATGTTATTTGGCATTCTTTATGCGATACTGGCGATAGCGATTGGTTTCAATTTGATCTCCGGCGAGAAAGAGAGCGGTTCTCTAAAGTCGTTGTTATCGCATCCTGTGTTCCGGGATACGATAATCAATGGTAAAGCGCTCGGCGGAATGGGAGCACTGGGGTTTGCGGTGCTGGTCATGACGTTACTGTCAATAGGAATACTGATGATGCTCGGGATAATGCCGACCGGGGACGAATTTGTGCGGATTTTAGTCTTCATGGGATTTACGCTGTTGTTTATGTTCTCGTTTTTTGCGATTGCATTAATGTCTTCAACGATTGCGAAAAACAGTACCCGCGCAATAACGTACTCGCTTGTGATCTTCATTGTTATCTCATTCGTCATGCCCATAGCGGGCTCATTCGTCGGTATGCAACTCGCGGGTGACATGCCTGAGCATCCCGGAATGGGGAGACAAGAGATAAATGAGTCTGGAGGCGAAGTCATAAGTTATGAGTCTGAAGGCGAAGCCATAAAGGAACAAGAAGAACAAGAGAGAATAGAAGAAGAATGGCAAGAAGAAATGCAGGAATATTTTGATAAAGTGATGAGGGTGCAAGAGCTGTTTTCAATAGGTGATCCAAAGAGCAATTTCGATAAAGTATCTGCTGCGGTTCTCGATCCGACATTTGAACCTTTACGCGGATTTTTTGGGCCGGGGGGAGGAGAATCACGTGCAGAAACGAGCATCTTAGAAGCTCTGGGAATGGTGTGGAAGAATCTACTCGTCTTACTGGTCTTTCCGGTGATAATGTTTGCAATCGCATACATAAAATTCATGAGGATGGATATACGGTAAAAATGCAAAATGGAAAGTGAAAAATGGAAAAAATGAAAGCAAAAGCAAGTAAATTAGTACCAATCCTTACTCTCTTTTTAGTTTTTCTCACGCTCCTTTCCCTTTCTCCTGGGGCGGCGCAATCAGTGGATAAGAGAATAGAGATAGTATGCGATTTCCCTGCCCAGAATATAGAAGCAGGAGACACTGCTATTTTTGAGCTGCTGCTCGTGAATCATGGCAGTACCGCCACTTACAATTTGCGATGGTGGGCATACCGGGAAGCGAAGAATTGGGACATAAAATTTGAGGACGGCAATATGGTAGTGTATAAGGTACTGCTATCCGCAGGCAGCACCAGGACGGTAACACTCGCCGTGGAGACACCAGGAGACGCAAAGGTTGGAGAATCGT
>JAOZPO010000184.1 GCA_029932715.1 Halobacteria archaeon
TATGGAAAGATTTATATAAAGCATGTTTCCTATCAAGATAGCAACAACAAAAAATCACTATATTTTTCGATTGTGCCAAGCGGGCATATAAAGAATACAAAGAATGCAAGAATTCAGTTTAAAAAAGGAACTCCAGCGGAAGGCGGTGCACGGCACATCGGTACTGATAGTCATAGCCTATTTCTTCCTGCCTAAAACGTTGATATTACTGATACTAACTGCGCTCTTGATCGCTTTCCTTGAGCTGGAATACGTAAGAATAGACCTCAGGCTAAAATTACCGTTATTTCAGCAGTTTTACCGGGAGAAGGAGAAGGACCGATTGGCCGGGCACGTATTCTTCCTCTTGGGCGCTATAATATCAATCAGCGTATATTCTAAGGAGATAGCTATGGCTGCTGTACTGATGACCACGTTTGGGGACGCCGCTGCAGCCATATTCGGTAAGAGGTTCGGCATGGTCTGGTTACCAAAGTTAAAGGACCGTGCACTGGAAGGTTGTACGGCCGAGTTATTTATAGACCTGGCCATAGGATTCGTGTTCCTGGACTCCTGGCTGGTAATCGTGGTGATGGCTGGTACGGCAACAATAGTCGAGACCATGGTGAACAAGATGGATGATAACCTGTTGATACCGTTATTCGCGGGCTTTAATGCGCAAATTGCCACGTACATATTTTCACTGGGATACCTCTGACAATGACGTGAGACAAAAAGGAATAAGTAAATAGCAATAATTTTTTGATAGGATGTGTGTAGTGATGACAAGATACAACATCAACTGGAACGTCACGCGTGAATGTAACCTGACATGCAAGCACTGCTATTACGATGCGGGCACACGCTTAGACGACGAACTGAGCACAGTAGAATCAAAGAATCTTATAGATGACATAGTAAACGTCTTTGGTACGGGCACGAACGTAACACTCGGTGGTGGCGAAGCCCTGATGCGAAAAGACATATTTGAGCTGATTCCTTATGGTAACGATAAGGGTTTACGCATGGTACTCGCATCAAACGGGACATTGCTCACGGAAGCAGTTGCCGCTCGGCTGAAGCACTCGGGTATTGATGAGGTGATAATACCAATTGACGGCACACAAGCGACACACGATGCTATAAGAGGCAGAGGCGTATATAATAAGGCAGTAAAGGCGGCAAGAGCGTGTAGAGATGCGGGAATGAGCCTTGTTGTTGATCCCTGTATAATGAAGCAGAACGAAGCGGAGACTGTTGCGATTATAGACATAGCAGAGGGCTTAGGTGCGAGACAGTGCCGCTTTTTTCATTATGTCGCAATGGGCAGGGGAACTGATATGATGCCGGACAGTGAACTTGAGTTTGATCAGTACGCAAAGAACCTGATGCTGCTGTACGAGGAGCAAAACAGGAGGCGAGAACTTGAAATATGCACGACACAGGCATGTCAGTACTGGGTAGTATTGAAGCGAAAAGCAGAAGAAGGTCTTTTCGTGCCTGAATTCTTTTATAACGAGGTGCCGGGTTGCCGGGCTGGTATTGGTATGCTTTCTATCAAGCCAAATGGCGATGTCGTACCGTGCCCACTGCTGGAAGTAAAAGCAGGAAATGTGAAAGAGATGAGTCTGAGTGAGATACTTAAATCCAGTGTATTTGTCAAACTGAGAAGTCGTGCGGTGAAAGGCAGGTGTGCCGTATGTGAATATAAAGAGCTATGCGGCGGCTGTCGCGTGAGGGCATATCTTAATTGTGGTGATTATATGGCAGAAGACCCGCTTTGCAACGAATTCTTTTTTGAGTTGTGATGGCATAGCACAACAGTAGAAACCTCTCTCGATAAATTCTTATCATGTTGACTATAAAAAACTCAAAGGAGTTTGTTGCATTTGGTTTCTAGTATAGTATTGGAAAATTACCGGCATGAATACATTCAAATCTTATGTCAGACATATCATGAATAATACATAAACGAGAACAAATGAAAGAAGAGGAGGAGAGACGGAAAAAGCGAACGTTGCAGTACAAGGAGCTGGTAGGCGATGACCTTTTCCTGTTTAGCGTATCACAAAACCTCATGACAATGGAGAAAGTCAGATGCAGGTTTGAACAGTTGGCAGTGGAGATATTAGACTATTTCGAGTGCGATAGGTGCTGTAAATGCTGTACGGAGATGCCGATTCATCTGAATGATGCAGACATAGAGCGCATATTGCGGTTAGACGGCGATGCTCTGTTCGATAAGCTGGATGAAAACGAAGTGGATAACTACTTGAAAACGCCATGTCCCTATTTAGAAGGAGATAGCTGCACGATCTATGAAAACCGACCTGCTGCATGTCGAATGTTCCCGTTTGTCGTTATTCGCCCCGTGCCCACATTGCAATTATGCCCTATGGGTAAGCGTATATTCGAGCAGTTTAAGAATTTAACGCGTAAGTATGGTAAAAAAGACCTGAAAGTGGAGTGGGAAGAAGGTACTGCTTCTGAGTGCTTGCATGATTACAGCAGCGAGACAGAAAAGAAAGCGGTATATGTCGCTCTTCCTATACCTGTACTGGAGAATTTTTTACGCTATCTTCATTTAGAACAACCATAATACAAACAGGATAGTAT